>JBFGLD010000666.1:0-4313 GCA_041576335.1 Anaerolineae bacterium
CTGGACCCAGCCCCACCCCGTTGCGGTCGGCTGCGCGAGCGTCGGTTCTGGGAGTGCTGAAAGAGCCACCGCGGATAATCTTGCGGCCGGTACTTTCTTCTGGCGAAGGGCCGGACGGATCGACGTCGGGATCGGGCCGTTCGCCATAATAGGTTGGTTTTTCCCAGTCGGCCGTCCATTCCCACAGGTTACCAATCATATCGAGCGCACCATAAGGGCTGGCGCCACTTGGAAAAGAGCCCACAGCAGCGGGCCCGCCTCGTATGTTATCGGCGTTGGCTTGGGAAACAGGAAGGTTAAAAGTGTTACCCCACGGCCAAATCCGTCCATCGGTGCCGCGGGCCGCCTTTTCCCATTCGGCTTCGGTTGGCAGCCGTTTGCCCGCCCAGCGACAATAAGCTTGAGCACCTTCCCACGAAACAAAGATTACGGGGTAATCATCAAAATTGGGATTATTGTTATAATTAGGATCTCCCCCCGTCTGAGGGGCGCACACATTGGCCTCGATACACTTCCGATAGGCGCTGTTGGTTACTTCGGTGCGGTCAATAAAAAATTCCGACAGATCGACGGTGCGTTGAGGCATTTCGTCGGGTATGGCGCCGGGTGAGTCGCGGCGCGAACCCATTAAGAACGGCCCGGCCGCAACGCGGAGCATACCCTCCGGAATAATTGACCTGCGGGCCACGGCCGTTTGGGTGGCTCTGATCTGAGCAAGCTGGGCCTGGAGGGCTTCGGCGGTGGCGGTCGCCCCCAGGTTGGGTGTCGCGGTGGGCGTATTGGTGGGTGTGGCGGCCGGGCTGCTCTCGGTAGCGGCTGTCACCGGCGGAGGCGGTGGAGGTGGCGTCGCGGTTTCTTCCGGTGTGGGAGCAACCGAGGTTAAAAGAAATTCGAAATTGGCGGCCAGCGCTGCCCTGGCCTCAATCGCGCTGTTCCGGTCGGACTCGGCTGTGCCCCGGGCGGCAATGGCGGCCTCTTGCTGAAGAACGGCCTGACGGGCACTGGTTGCGGCCGCCGCCGCATTGGCCTCGGCATCGGCTTCATTGGTTGCCGCGATGGCAGCGTTGGTCTTGGCTTCTGCGGCGCTGGTCGCGGCCATCTGGGCGTTTGTGTTGGCCTGGGCTTCGCGCGTAGCCGCCAGGTTGGCGTTGGCCAGGGCGCGTCTTGCATTGTCGTTGGCACTGACCGTCTGCAAAAAGGCCAAAATAGCTAAAATAACCGCAATAATACCCATCCCGGCCAACATCAACGCCTGCCGGCGCGATTTGCGAGCCGCCTCGGCCTGTTCCCGGGCCCGGGCTTCGGCTTCTTCTCGCCGCTGCTCCTCGGCCTTGCGGCGTGCTTCCTCCTCCTCGGCCAAGCGGCGTGCGGCCTCGAGTTCACGTTGGCGTTGGGCTTCTGTTTCTGCCTGACGCACTTCGTCCTTAGAGCGCTGGCCGGCCTGGCTGGCTTCTAAAAACTCTTTGACCAGCGGACCCAAGGCTTGCCATTTGCTGTCTAAAGCATTTTTTAGTAGTTGGCCTCCCAGTAATCGGATATCACTGCGGCCCGAGTCGGCCCAGGCTTGAGCCACCTGAATGAGCGGTTGTTTCAAGCGCCAGTTTTGATTAGCCTGCAGAATAGGCGTAACGAAACGGTCGTGGACCAATTCGTACCAGGTGCCGCCAGCCCTAATTTCGGCGCGCAGCAGAAATTGATCGGCCAGAAGTTGGACTGTTTGGTTATCTAAGCCTTCTGTCTGTTCCGGACCTTGGTAAACGGTGCCTCGCGTGCCCGCTTCGGTGATGAGCTTGGTTTCAAACCAATTTCGCAAATCGATCTCGGCTACACCGCTGACTTCAATGGCTTTATCGAGAGCCTGTTCGTAAAACTGGGCCAGGGCAGTATCAACGTCACCCAACTCCTGCAAATCTTGGTGGGTGATTTCGCCGGCGGGCCGCCCCTTTAGGTTTTCCCAAAGCTGATAGCAAACGACCTGCAGCTGGACAGGTTCGACAAATTCGCCCAGACGTGGTTGATTTTGATTGGATGCAACCTGGAGCTGGCGTAAGTTATCGACTAAAGTTTTGGCCACGCCGGGCGCGAACGGGCGCCCCCCTTTTCGAGCCGTCTGCTCGATGACATCCCTGGCGGATTGATAACTCATGCGCTGCATATGGAACTGGGCCCGTAGTTTGCCCGGCAGCAGTTTGGCAAAGGGAGCTAAGGCAGCCACATAGTCCTCGCGCATGCTCAGTACAACCCATAAATACGGGTCTCTGTTAAGAGCTTGGCATAATTGTTTGAAAAAGCCTTTGCGATCCTGCCAACGATCGAGGTGCGAGGTAAAAATTTCCTCAAATTGATCGATAATCAAAACTCGGGAGGGTTCTTCGTAGCCATCATAAGTCTCGTCATCTTGGGCTGACTCCTCGATCGTCTCTCCGGCTTCGGATTTTAGGGTCTCGAGGTATTTGGAAAGGGTCATTCCGACGAGATCCTCGGCCCGGCCCTGATTTTGGTCCAGGTTAAGGATTAAATTGAAAACGAAAATATTCTCAACCTTGGTAATTCCTTCCGGGAGTTCACCGCTGACGCGACCAAGTGGCAGGATCTCAAATCCTTCTTCCCGCAAACCGGGCACCAGCCGGGTGTTGATCAGGGAACTCTTGCCCGCTCCGGATTGGGCATAAAACACGACGGTCGGCTCGGAAATCACTTGCGACAGGAGCTCTCTAGCTTCTCGCTCGCGACCAAAGAAAAATTCGCTGTCTTTTTCCTCAAAAGTACGCGGACCGACAAATGGGTTATCAATAGAGTTGGGCATGCTTAGCTCTCCCACTGTTCCCAAAGTTCCTGCAAGAAATTCTGCGTATCACCCCAATAAATCTCGAAGTTAAGATTTTCGAAGTATCGCTGCAAATAAGTTTGGGCTTCTTCAGGATCTTTTGTTGCTTTCTTATCCGGTTCAATTTGCAGCGTCACGCTTAGCATTCGGCGGCTGGCCCGTTTGGAGGTAATTAAGCCCCGAAAAATAGTTCGAAAATCCCAGTCCTTCAGTTCGTAGCCGACCAGCAGCAAAGACGAGTCTACCAAGGCTTGGCTTACCCGCTTGGGAATAACATCGGGGTCTTCTGAAACTCGGACCAGAAAATCTAGAAAATCGTCTTCGGTAAGAACTAACGAGCCTGCGATGGAGTCGATGCCGTGAATGTGAAAAACCAGCGGTTCCTCTTCGCTGGGCTGGTAATCCGGATCTTCTTCAAAGACGGAAGGGAATTCGTCTGCCAGGTTTTCATGCCAGTAACAAATTTCGCTGCGCGGCGTTTTACCGGCACCTTTGAGCGCCTCTTCCATAAAAGTCGCAAAATTGCTGGTCACATAAACGGGAATCGGCAGCTCGGCCAATATGCGGAGCGGATTCTTAAACTCATCTTCGTAGCTGGGATATCCCAGGCGAGAGGCAATTTCAGAAAAGGTCAGATCATCTAATTCATCCTCCAGCGTATCCAAAAAGGCACTGTCCGCATCCGGATTTTGGGTGCGGGTATTGTCCAGCAAACGCTCCTTCAAGAAAAAGAGAAAATCTTCTTTGGCCGACAGCACATCGGGGCTGGTCACGGTGGCATACTGAGCTACCCGCGACAGATTGTTCAAATCGATCAATGGATATCCGACCTCTTTCGCCCAACTTTCTGCAACGTGATCCTGATCAGAAAAGTGACCTCCGCTAACGCGGTAACTGATGATCGGGGTGAACTTACCCGCTTTGATGCGTCGAATTAGGGTACGCCAATCCAATTCGCGGCCGCCGTTACGACGTCGTCTTGCACGTCTTGCCATAAGTTATACTCCCCAATTAATCTTAGAAGCTGTTTTAAAAGACTTGGCCAGTCTTAAAATGTTCTCAAATTTGAGCCAAAATCGCTCTAATTCAGGCTGGCCCAGTCTAGCCAGCGGTACTTTTGAAACAGTCTTTTAGAGAACATCGGCCTAAAGTCTTTAAATAACGTGTTAACATAGTCGGCGGGCGCCTACTGTTAAAGGAAATGACGCCAATCATCAGCCGGCCTCGCGTATTCTATTCATTGATCTCCAATACGACCCGAAACCCGCGCCCTTTATCAACGTGCTGCGGCGCATACCAGCGCCGGGCGCTGCACCTCAATTGACTCAGCTCATCGCTAAAGGATCCGCCGCGAAAAATGCGGTAGATTGTGTCGTCGGCATTGAGGTCCTCGCGACCGTCACCGGACTGATATGGATAGGCAAAGTCGCTCTCTTGCCAATCAGGACCCCACAGCGTGCTGGTCCACTCCCAAACGTTGCCAACC
>JBFGLD010000667.1:0-4312 GCA_041576335.1 Anaerolineae bacterium
CAGCAACGCGTTGAAATATGGTGGTCGGCCGCCCACTATAGAACTGGGGGCCGATGTTCAAACAGATGGGATGGTTAGATTTTGGGTGCGCGATAACGGTCCAGGTCTAACCAAAGAGGAGCAGGAACAATTATTTACCCCATTTACGCAGCTCGAGCGGGTGCGCGGCGAAGGACACGGCCTGGGTCTGTCTATTGTGCGACGGATCGTCGAAAAGTTGGGCGGCGAGGTTGCCGTCGAGAGCGAGATAGGCGATGGCTCTAGGTTTAGTTTTACACTACCTGCTTTGGCCGATCAATAAATTTCTCTATGTTCTGCTGACATGTTGATTTTATATCACTCTGAGCGACCAACGGGAGCGCCCAAAGGGCACAGGCGAAGAGTCCCTAAAATGACAGTTGGCACGAGACCTTTTAAGGGATACTTCGTGGCTTCGCACCTCACGCGAGCGTGACACCTTTTTAGAAATGTCAACAGGCGCCAGTCAGCAGGGTCGATTTCAGACAAAAATCTGACGATAAGTGACTGCCACCATTCAAAATTACCGGGTGGCAACTTGAGTTAATTCAACTTGCTGATCAGTCTGGGTTATAGTAGCATAGGGCCGGACCAGTGCGCTGATTAATGAGAACTCCCTACCAAAGGCAGTACGCGCCGTTCGGGTGGGGAGTTTTATCGTGTGCAGGATGCTGGTCGATAATACGACCCGGTGGGGGTGGCTTTCGGCTGTACTTCGCTGCCGCGCGAAGTGTCAGTAATGCGTTAATTCAGAAGGAATATGCCTTATGACCAACAAGCGTAATATTGCGTGGATCGGGTTAATGCTGGTGATTATTGGACTCGCTCTGCTAAGCGTAAGCTGTGGAACCTTCGGCTCCGAGTATGAGTACCAGGGCGGGCTAATTGACCCGCCTCTGCCTCTACCTAATTTCGAGCTGAAGGATACTAACGGACATGATTTTCGCCTAAGCGATGTTGAAGGTGATCTGGCCTTGATCTACTTCGGCTATACCTACTGTCCGGACGTTTGCCCGCTAACGCTGTGGGACATCAAGAAAACATTGGCCGAACTGCCAGACAGAGAGCGTATCCACGTTATTTTCATTTCGGTCGATCCGGACCGAGACACGCCTGAAGCATTAGCCCGATACATCCACGGTTTTGACCCGGAATTCATCGGTCTGACCGACGATTACCAAAAAATTGAGCCTGTACTAAAATCTTTTGGAGCTTTCGCCGAAAAGGCAGAGATGACCGACACAGAGGCGGGCTATTTGGTGAATCACACGGCTCGACTATTTTTGGTCAATCCTCAAGGCGAATTGTTGTTAACCTATACCTTCGGCTTCGAACCGGAGGCATTACGCCGTGATTTGCAGCATTTATTGCAGGCCGGCGCCGGTTAGAATCGGCGGAGGAAGCGCGATGACGAGAACCTACCTTATGTTGACGATCTTTCTGCTGGTAACCAGTACGATCGCTGCCCAGTGTAGTAGTTCTCGAAACAATGCTGAAACCGCCGGCAGCGCCCAGATAACGATCAATGACGCTTTCGCCCAAGCTCCCATGCCCAACGGGGCGGTCTACCTGACCTTAATAAATACCGGTAACAGCGACGACGCATTGATTGGCGTCGAAACCGATGTGGCCGGAGCGGCTGAACTCCACGAAACTATGATCGATAAAGATCAGATTGTGCGCATGACTCCGCTCGAACGCATCGTCGTACCTGCCGGGGGATCAGCGATTTTGGAGCCGGGTGGTCAGCACATAATGCTCTTAGAGTTGCAAGAGGGGTTGGCAGCCGGGAACAAATTCAGGATAACTCTCAATTTTGAAAAGTCCGGTTCAAAAAGCATTGAAGTTGAGGTCTGGGAAGCCCGCAGGCTGAATCGCCCCGAACCGCAGCGGCGGGACGGGGACGCCGATCATCTTCAGTCCGAGCACGATTAGTCGAATGTTGTGCGTAACACGTCGGCTACGGTCAGCCAGCCGGTGCCGGGAAAGAGGCGCGCGATTTGGGGAGCAAAGAGGGGAGAAGAACTCAAAACTTCAGCCGGCTGTCCATCGGCGATAATTTCGCCCTGGCTCATCAGCACGACACGGTCGGCAACGGCAGCGACAAGTTCGACATCGTGCGTCACAAGCATGATGGCTAAACCCTGGTCGCGCCAGCCCTGAAGCAGTTGGACCAGACCTTCTTTGGCCAAGTAATCCAAGCCGCGGGTTGGCTCGTCGAGAAGCAATGCCCCCGGTCGGGTCACCGTGATCGCCGCCAGGGCGACGCGCTGCCGCTCGCCGACGCTGAGGTCACGGGGGTAAGCATCCGCTTTTTGATCCAAGCCCAGCCGGGCCAGGAGTGTTTCCGGCGCAATCGACAGATTCGCCGGAGCCCCGTTTGGTGAAGACAACAGCCCATGGTTACGCAGGGTAATCATCAACTCCTCAAGCACGGTTTCAGCAAAGAGCAGCGCATTGGGGTCTTGTGGCAGATACCCTATTTGCCGGCAGACCCGGGCCACATCCCAGCCGTTGGTATCTTGGCCTGATATTTTTACCTGTCCGCGACGAGGCTGAACCAGGCCCACCAGAGTCTTAAGCAGGGTCGTTTTACCGGCTCCGTTTCGTCCCATGAGCGCCATAATTTCGCCGGACCACACCTGCAAGTCAAGGCTGCGCACCGCCGGCTGGCCATCATATTCAACTTCAAGCCGGTTAGCTTCCAAATAGGGTTCTCCCGAGCGCAGCGGGGCCAAAGTCTGCTTGGGCACAACCGTCTTACCTTGCAGCCACCTGCGGCTCAGCGCGCGACCTTCCTTAATCGTCAGCGGCAGGGGCTCCCAATTTAGGGCTCGACCCAGGGAAACGAGAGGCGGTGACAAGTCGATTTGAGGCAGAATTTCGCGGGGTGTTCCGGCCAGAATCTTGGAGCCGTCGCCGGCGACGTAAACCAGTTGGTCGATATAAGGCAATACCCGTTCTAGGCGGTGCTCGGCCAGCAGGATGGTTAACCCCAAGTCAGCATTCAACCGGACAAGAGCTTGAAGAACATCCTCGGCCGACTTGGGGTCCAGTTGGGAGGTAGGTTCATCGAGCACCAAGAGTTGGGGGCGGAAGGCCAGGGCTGTGGCAATGGCCACTCGCTGTCGCTCGCCGCCCGAGAGGGTCTCCAGGGTTCGTTCGCGCAGTGGGGCCAGGTCCAGCAAATCCAGGACTTCCTCAACCCGCAGCCGCATCTCCGCAGCGGGTATGGCCGCATTCTCCAGGGTAAACGCAATCTCGTCCTCAACCCGATCCATTATGAACTGCGCCTCAGGATCTTGAAAGACAAAGCCAACGTGACGGCTCAATACCTGGGGCGTGGCCCGAACAGGATCGAGACCGTTGACCTCTATCTTTCCCTGAAGCGTGCCTCCGCTAAAATGAGGTACCAAACCATTGGTACAGCGCAGCAGGGTCGATTTGCCCGCACCTGATGGCCCGACAATCAGCGTAAATTCGCCGGCCGGTAGATTCAAGGTCACGTCGTCAAGGGCCGGTCGTGACGCTCCGGGATAGGTATAACTTACATGGTCAAAGACTATCATTGTTGGCAGCATCCTCAGCCAGGTGTGGTCGCCAGGAAACAGGCCCGGCTAGCGCGAAAGTTTGTCGCCGGAAAAAAGCTGGTCCCAGCAAACCCAATGTTGCTCCACCAAGGATGGGGTTAAATTCTGGCGAGGTTAGGGTAGGATAAGGGTAGTAGAAAATGGAGGAACGGTCAAGACCGGGAAATGGAAATAAAAATATTGCAGCGACGAGAGCGGCACCGGCAAGAACAGCCCAATCTTGACTTTGCCACGCTTCGGGTCGATAGATCGTCCGGGGAACGCGCCGGCCTAGCCACCACAAAACACCCCATACTGTCCCAATGCCGGCCAGGAGCAGGCCCAGGCCAACCACTGCCTGGCTCCATACCACACGGAGTAACCAGCCGCTCAATAAAGCAACTAAGCCAAAGATAAGGATAATACGGGCCTTTGTATCTTCACGTTGTGTCTCTGAGCTGGCAAATCCCCGCGCACTCAGGGCCTCAGCTAGCTGCAGGGCCCGCTCCATACCACCTACCAGTAAGGGCAAAAACAGCGGCAGCCAATCACGCAGGCCACGCAGACGATGCCCCCGCACGGCTTGGGCTTCACGGATTTGTTGAAATTGGCGCAGCGTGGCCGGCACAAATGTTATCGCAATGGATACGACGACGGCGACCGGATAAAAAGCCTGGGGAATTAGCCGCACGATTGCCCGCACCGGTAATACCCTGGTGATCATA
>JBFGLD010000668.1:0-4301 GCA_041576335.1 Anaerolineae bacterium
GACGATCGAAGAAGGTCAAGGCATGTTCATTGAAACCCAATACTTGGGGGGTATGCAGTTTGACCGGGGTTACCTCTCGCCTTATTTTATCACCCATGCCGAGGCGATGGAAACAGTGCTAGAGGAGCCGAATATCCTGCTCTACGACCAGCGGATTAGCGCCGCCACCGATTTGGTGCCCCTGTTGGAGCAGCTTGTCCGAACCAGCAACCGTAACCTGGTAGTGATCGCTGATGAGATAGGGGCTGAAGCCCTGGCGACCTTGGTGCTCAATAAGCTGCGGGGCACCTTTAACCTGGTGGCCGTGAACGCTCCGGGCTTTAGCAACCACCGCAGCGCAATGCTGCATGATATGGCTACTCTCACCGGCGGCACGCTCATTAGTCAGGAGACCGGACGCCGGCTCGAGTCAGCCACCCTGGCCGACCTGGGCTGCTGCGATAAGATCGTGGTCACCAAGGATAATACGACCATCCTTGGTGGGCACGGCGATGAAGCCGCTATCAACGGGCGTATCGGCCGGATCAAGAGCGAAATCGAACATTCAATCAGTGACTACGACCAAGAGAAACTGCAAGCGAGGTTGGCCAAACTGACCGGCGGCGTCGCTATAATTAAGGTTGGTGCGGCAACCGGGGTCGAACTCCAGGAGAAGAAACAGCGGGTAGAAGACGCCCTGAGCGCCACTCGAGCCGCGGTTGAAGAAGGCATCGTTCCAGGTGGTGGGGTGGCGCTCCTCAATGCCATGTCTGCCCTGGCCGGGCTTACCTCCCAGGGCCCGGACGAAGCCACGGCCGTAGCCGTCGTCCGCCGGGCGTTGGAAGAGCCAATGCGCGCCCTTGCCCGTAATGGGGGCATGGATGGCGCGGTGATCGTCGCGAACGTGCGTCGCCGGCAGCAGGCGGAAAATAATTGCCGGATTGGTTATAACGTGATGTCAGAACAGTATGAAGATATGATGTTAGCCGGCATCATCGACCCAGTCAAAGTCACCTGTGGGGCGCTGCAAAATGCCGTTTCCATTGCCGCCATGCTCCTGACGATTGAGACGCTAGTGGCCTAACCCCCATATTGAATGTGAGTGAAGAAATATAGCTGGATCGACCGACAAGCATTGTGACCCCGCCAATAATACAATAATACCCAAAATTCCAAATCAAGGCGATGTCGGGACAAGACTGCCGGCTTCAGGCAGAATGATCCGGGGATCGCCTTGAAACGGTCCGACCATCCCATCGTGATGGCCCATAAAATCGTCTCCCCACAGATAAAAGACATTCTCTCGAGGCAAATAATAAATATAGGTCCCCGTGCCGTGATAGTGTCCTGCCACGGTCACATACCTATAATGATGCGACATTACGTCTGACCGAAGTGACCCTTGGTCCAGATGTGGGTATTCAAGCTGCTCATAGAATTGCCAGGGCATTTCTGCGGAAGAAAAGGGATCAGTATAAGCCGGCATATTGCCTGAGATCACCGCTTGGAGGAGGCCCGGGTCGATGTCAAATCGCCGGCTTTTATTGCCCAGAACCGGCCATTCGGGCGTTTGGTCTGAACTACACTGACCCAGGCCAAGGCCTGCTATTAGGGCAGCAAGGGCAATAAGGATCTTACGCTTAAGCATTGCTTCGTGACCTACGGCGGATGCAATTTACGCCCTTATCGAACGCTTGCCTAACGCCAAGGATAATCTCCATCTTATCTGCGGAAAAGCGTCAATTCATGGTGTTGTTGCCTTATTGTCGCACCTGGCGGCGGAGATGCCAAATTGCGACCAACTGCCCCAAACAAATCAGAACAGCGACAGAACCACCAAGAATTTCAATACGGCCCAAGGCACCGTGGATCGAGGCCCAGACGATCGACGGCGCAAGAAATGCGAGCGCTCCAAGGCCAGCCAGAACCAACAAGGTAAAAGGAATCCACCAGAACCTCCAAGGTGCGATATATCGCCAGGGGGCCAACAACAAGACTCCCAACACCAGGAGAGACAGTTCTCCAACAATCCAAGTCTCGATAGCCGCCGTCGGCAGGCCATCAATTATTGAAGTTACAGCGATCCCCAGTACGACCAGGCCCAGCAGCACGCCCAAACCGCGTATTAGGACAGTGAATTCACGCATTAGTCATTACTCCAATATTTCGATGGCCTCTTTCATGGCTTGGCGAACATGATCCTTCTACTCGACCTGAGCCGCGGCCTGCAGGGCTGGTATCGCTTGAGGGTCTCCTATTCTCTTCATCAACCACCAGACCAGCCTCGACTTCCGGCAAAGTTTCGTTCTCGATAGATATTGCTTCATATTGCAGGCAAGCGAAAAGCAAAAAAACAAGGTGCCGAGGCCATGAGCAATTATACTTGGTTTATGGACCTAACATCAAGGGTATTTTAAGGCCACTGGGCTTTGGTTCTGAGTATAATATAGGTACGGCATCCTGTGGATCGCAACGCAATTTAGGTACTCGGGCACTCAGCGCGGCATCTGTGATGTGTCCAGGGTTGACGTTCAATGATGGATTGCCCCAACAGATTGTGGGGTGCGTGATAAGGAACTTAGAATTAACGGTAATTACGAGTCAATTGTGATGAGTCGAAAAACGATTGCTTTGCTTGTCAGTGCTATTTTGATCTTCGGTGTATGTTTGTATTCCGGCATTTATCTGGTACGATCCCAAAGCTGTGTGGATGGTCGAGGGACCGATGATTACTTTGAAAAAACGGACCTAACCAGCCCGGAAAATATGGGCCGGTTTGACATCTCAAGCGTCGAGGTCGTCGCTCAATACGCCCAATCTTGCGCAATCAAGACCTACAGAGTAAGAGGGAATTGGGGGCTCAATAAAGTGAGCCAAGACGAGTTCAGAGCATATATTGAGCAACACAACGCCGACTGCGCTAACTGCCTATTAGTCCACAAAACGGGCTGGCCTTATTCCGGTGAGATTTTTGAGGTTTCGTCGGATAGGCATATCTGCTCGACAGGGAAAAGGACGTTTGATAGCTGTATCATATTACAATAGCGTTTCATGAAGTGTTTGGTGGTGGCGATTCTCAGCCCGGCGATGTGTCTGGAGCGAGCCCGGCGCACGCAGATCTGGACACCAATCACCAGTCACCGCCAGGTAAGATCAATTTGATGAAATTAACATCAATTGCAGCGAGTATGAGAAACACTGCTTTATGAAAGTCCCACCAACATGAATAGATTAATCATAATCTGCAAAATGCTTGCCCCTTGCATATTGGTTCTTGCCGCGGCTGCTTGCAGCGGTCGCTCGGTGTTGACGTCAACATCGACGCCCCATGCTGGAACGGCACTTTCGCCAACGCCAACTGTACCGCCAGAGGATGGTACCGGCGACTTTCGACCCCTGGCCTCATGCCAAGATTACCAGGACGACCTGGCAAAGATCCTGAACCGGGTGGATGTGGTCATCGTGAACAATGCGCCCTTGCAGGATTACGTCAGTGGTAAGAGCGGGGCGAGCTGCCAGCTAACCGCAAACGGTACCGGCCTGGACTTCGAGAGTCCGTGGGCGGTTGCCGATGCGGTGAAAGAGATGTTGGCGGGACGCGGATGGCAGACGGATATCAGGTATCAAGCTGATGGCTCCACGGGAACAGGCGTTGGTTTCCGTAAAGACAACAGCTTATGTCTATTGAGCGTCAATTGGCAGCCGTCGCCGGATGTCGATTGCCCCGCCGACTGGCCGCTTTCCGCCTGTAACCTGGCCCCAGAACAGCAATTGTATGAGATTACCCTCAATTGCGCGCAGATCGTGTCTAGCATACCCTTGGACGTGCCATCAGTTGCACCTGAAGTCGCCGAAGATGAACAAAATAGCGCACAATTTCTCAAGCTGACGCTCAGGCCGGCGCAAGTTGAGTACGATTTCCGGCACGCCGGCTTCTCGCAAGTCTCGGATAACGTGCCAGACCTGATTACCCAATTCAAAGTGGAATAGCTCTGGCGGGTTACCCAGCAGAATACGCACCGTCATCCCTTTGGGATATTGGGCCGGGTTTGCTTTTAGCTGTTGGTATAAGGTCGCGACTGCTTCGGCCAAAATGAAGCCCGGGCCCATATCCCAGGAGAATTGCAGCGCCTCGGGGACAAGACCTGTCAGCGCGCCAATCTGGATGGTGACGCCAGACACGGTCAAATCATCTTCATGGGCCAATTCTTCATTGAGCGACTCAACAATGCGTAAGGCAATGGTAAGTTCGTGCATAGGTCACCCTGTCTTTGCTTGTTTTTCGGCAAATCGCGCTTGCAGATAATCCAGCCACGCCTGTA
>JBFGLD010000669.1:0-4299 GCA_041576335.1 Anaerolineae bacterium
CAAAGGCAAACCGATCCGGCGGTTGCAGGTTGCCAACCCATTGACGCTGGTTATTGCTGATACGGGTCTCGTTGCTCCAACCCACGAGGTAGTAGGAGACTTACGCCGGCGCTGGCGGCTCGACCGGCAGCGTTACGAAGGGCATTTTGATGAAATAGGCATCATCGCGGAACAAGCTCGCCTGCATCTCGAGCGAGGCAAGGCTAATTTAACGGCATTGGGCAAACTTATGAATGAAAATCAGGAACTGTTAGAATTAATTGGGGTTTCGTCATCTAAATTAGAGCGGTTAATTAGGATCGCTCGTGGGGCTGGGGCAGTTGGAGCCAAATTATCTGGAGCAGGTTGGGGCGGCAATATCGTTGCGCTGGTTACGCGCCAAACCGCGCCCAAAGTGGCCCACGCTCTGACCGCGGCCGGGTCTGCTCAAGTTATTGTCACGGAGGTAAGTTGATCCGGCTAGGCCTGTGCTTTAGCTTTTTTACGGTTTTTGTTGGCTTCGTCCTCTGCTTCTAGCTGCAGCCGCATCTCTTCTAAAGCCGTGGCGGCAACGTGGCTCAAAATTGAGAGGAGCACGATGTCCGTTTCGATAAATTCTTCCTCATTTTCTTTGTTGATTAGCTGAATAACGCCTAACAGCTTGTTGCCCGTGATCAGGGGGATGCAAATAATCGACCGGGTGAAGAAATTGAAGGTTTGGTCGACGATTTGGGAAAACCGATAATCCTGACGCGGATTATTTACAATGAGCGCCTCCCGGTGAGTGGCTACCCAGCCGGCTATACCAACATCGCGCTTAATACGATAGCCCAGCAATTTATTGCTAATATCACCGTGAACCACAACAAAGGCCAATTCGTCGGTTTCATCGTCTACAAGGGCTAAGGAGCCGCCCTCGGCTCTCAGAATTCCCATTGCGTTTAAGAGGATCTGGTTGAGTAGTTGAATTAAGTTTTCTTCAGAGGTAATCTCTTGAGTTGCCCGGTGTAGCTCCTTCAAGGCGTTAATATAACGACGCATCGCGTGATTCTCCGCTCGCAGAGCCTCGTTATCTTCTGCCAGGCGAGCATTTTCTTGCTGAAGAAAGCGAATAAGTTGTGGCGTTGATGCGCTCATTGTGGCCTCTCCCGGTATTTTAACGATAAGCTTACAATAGTCTGTCGACGCAGTCCAAGTATAGCAGAGATTGACGTGAGTTTCAACTTTTGGCGAGGTACGTTGCCGGCCAATTTTGGATTAGTATTGAGGCTGTTATATAATTGCACAGGTATGCCCGCACAGGTGAGCGATTGCCCTTAATAGTTTCTGATAAATAATAACCGATTTTTGGTTTCCTCGAGGTGAACAAGTGTTTGGTTTTAATAGAAAAATCAAGGAAAGCCTTACCAGAACCCGCAACTCCGTTTTCGGCCAAATTACAACTCTTTTTGGGGCAGGTGAAATTGATGACGATTTGTGGGACGATTTGGAGGCATTGCTGATTCAAGCCGACATTGGGGTTGAAACAACATTGGAATTGATCGCAAAAGTGAGAGACCGGGTCAAGCAGGAAGGAATCACCCGCCCGGCCGAAGCACAGTTGGTCTTAAAAGAGGAGATGCAGCACTTACTCAATGGCTATGGCACGTCGGCGGTGGCTACGCCTCGTATTCTTACCGTAATTTTGGTGGTGGGGGTTAACGGCTCCGGTAAAACTACAAGTATTGCCAAGCTGGCAAATTATTATAAAAAGCAGGGCAGAAAAGTCACATTGGCTGCGGCAGACACATTTCGAGCGGCGGCCATTGACCAGTTGAAAATATGGGGTGAGCGGGCTGACTGCCCCGTCGTTGCTCACCAGCCGAATGCCGACCCCGGGGCAGTTGTGTTTGATGCCATCAAAAGCGCCCTGGCGCGCAAGATGGATATGGTCATAATCGATACCGCCGGCCGCCTGCATACCAAGTTTAACCTGATGAAAGAATTAGAGAAACTGAAAAGCATAGCCCGCAAACAAGTTCACGCAGCGCCCCACGAGACGCTGCTGGTGTTAGATGCAACCACCGGACAAAATGCCCTTTCGCAGGCCAAGAACTTCAAGAGCAGCGTTGATATCACGGGTGTGGTATTAGCCAAACTTGACGGCACGGCCAAGGGTGGCGTAGTCTTTGCCATTGGCAAAGAACTTGGTGTGCCGGTACGCTTCGTCGGCACCGGGGAAAAACTTGAAGATCTTTCGCCGTTTGACTCCCGCGCCTTCGTGGAAGGTCTGTTTGAGGAATAAAGGTGGTGCAGGTTAGGGTATTCGTCTGGTACCCATTACAAACATTTCACCTTCCAAAATTTCTAAACGGGTAATCTCTAAATCAAGCAGGATTCCGGCCAGACTTTCATTGATCGTTTGCGTAATCGACTCCAGCATCGAGTCTGGAAAGTCAAATGGACCCATTTTAGCTTCTTGGACCTCGACCACCAGCCGGCCATTGTCGACCACTGCCGTGGCCACGGTGATTGACGAATTGGAAACGCCCAATGCAGTCACCTCCCCGGCCATGAAAATTCGGCCGGAGGTAAACCAGACTTGCGGGTCTGTTACCGGAATTTGGCCCGTTTGAGTGAGTTCCATGGCTACCAGAGAGGTTATCTCTTCGTTAGTAATTCGAAGTTGGGACTCGTTGTTGACCGTAGTTTCTTGCAGCGCTTGGTTAAAGTTGTTCTTGAGCCGGTTAGCCGCCTCTACACTAACCGGAATGGTGCCTTCCGGTGGCCCTATCTGGGCACGGCTTCCGATTCCACATGCGATACTTGAAAGGAGCAGGAAGGCTAAAATTCCGATAATTTTTTGGGGCAAATTAAGACCGAGCACGATATTTTCCATTCCTTTTTCAATAACAATTTTTATGCAAAAGAAAATTATAGCATTCTTGAGGAAAGATGACAATAGATAATCCGGTTGAACCGCAACTCCTAACTATCGTTGAAGGGCTCTTGTTTGTGGCCTCAGAACCCGTAACCGTGAATCATCTTGCTGCGGCAATCGGATGTAACAGGGTTGAAATAGAGAAGACTCTGCAGCAGTTGAAAATACATTTGAGTGACCGCGGCGTACGTCTCCAACGGCAGGGGCAGAAAGTACAACTGGTTAGCGCCCCGGAATTGACCGGCTATATTGAGAATTTTCTTGGTTTGTCGGTCTCTGCTAAGCTGTCGACCCCGGCGCTGGAAACGTTGGCCCTGGTGGCTTATCGTCAACCCATCACCCGACCCGAAATTGAGGCGATTCGCGGAGTCAACAGTGATGGCGGATTGCGCACCCTAATCAGCAAGGGTTTGGTTGAAGAAGTCGGACGCCTGGATACGGTGGGGCATGCGGCCTTGTTTGGTACTACGTTTGAATTTTTGCGTTACTTTGGCCTGGCGGACATCGTGGATTTGCCCCCGCTGGAACTGCCCGACCAAGCAGAGAAAATTACCTCGGCGGTCCACGACGAACTTAAATAAAATGCTGCCTGTCGACCGCTCCTGCAGCCGTAGCTAACCGGTTTGGCCGTTATCATTTTGAATGAATTTGGTGTTGTCAGAAATGATAACTTAGTTTACAATAGGGGAGCACAGCCGGATTTAAGTATGGGACACGGATCTCAAGAGCGATTACAAAAAGTTTTGGCTCGCGCCGGCATTGCCTCACGCCGGGCCAGCGAGGCACTCATTGAGCAGGGACGGGTTACGGTGAACGGTAAAGTAGTCAGCCTGCTCGGCACCAAGGTGGATCCGCAGCAGGATGTGATCGCCGTCGACAACAAGCCGATTCCGTCACAGCGCCAAGCAAGTGTCTACGTGATGCTCCATAAGCCGGCCGGAGTGCTGAGCGCAGCCAGCGATGAGCGGGGGCGAAGAACGGTCGTAGACCTGCTCGACGTGCCTGAGCGAGTCTATCCGGTCGGGCGTCTCGATCTTAAAAGTGAGGGGCTTATTCTGCTGACGAATGACGGTGACCTGGCTGAGAAATTGACCCATCCCCGATATCAACTTGAAAAAGAGTATCATGTGTTGGTCCGCGGACGACCATCCAACCACGCGCTGCATCGCTGGCGCAGCGGTGAGATTGAGGTGGCCGGCAAGCCGGCAGCAAAGGCGGTTGTTGAACGCCTGAATACCGAAAAAGATGACGTTTGGCTGAAAGTTATCTTGACTGAAGGCCGGAAACGACAGATTCGCGAGGTAGCCAAGGCGGTTGGCCACCCGGTTATACGGCTGGAGCGGGTGCGAATGGGATCGCTGAGACTGGGGTGGCTTAAAGCGGGCCAGTGGCGTCATCTG
>JBFGLD010000670.1:0-4294 GCA_041576335.1 Anaerolineae bacterium
CGGACGCAACTACCAAAATGTGGGCCAGTTCAACACCTATCCCGGTCTCGGCCTGCGCCCGACCACCGCGCTGCAACCCGGCCAAATCGTAGCTGATACTTATCCGGTCCTGGTCAACGGCGGCAGCGATGCGCCCAGTCGCCTTCTGGTCAATCTGGGCTTGTTCGACTTTAACGAACCAGGCCGTCCAGGCATTCAGCCTACCGCGCCCGACGATACGCCAACCCAACCGACCGTGGGCCAACTCAAGCTCGTGCCCGCGGTCTGGCCGGCATACCGGGGTACGCTGCCTGTTGCCGAGTTTGCCGATCATATTTGGCTGGTCGACCACAATATTGATGGCTGCAGAACTCATAATGATAGCTGCCGGATCGTCTTTAAATGGCTCGCTCAGGACCAGCCCTCAACTGATTATACCGTTTTTATCCAGTTCTGGCCCAAGGCTTCAACCAGCACGGAGACGCAGTTCTTTGGATTTGACGGTCCGCCGCTGGGCAACAGCTACCCTACCAGCCTGTGGGCGGCCCAAGAGGTTATCACTGATGCCCATAGCCTCAATCTAGCCAACCTTCCCGCCGGGGAATACCGGATACTGGCCGGTCTATACGATTTCAATACCGGCCAGAGGCTACCCGCCACAGCCGCCGGTACGCCCCTGCCGGATTTCGCGGTTGATCTGGGAAGGATCAGCTTAAATGACAATGAGTGATGTACCCTCGCAGCTTAAGGCCAATTTTTAATCGCCGCCAGTCTCTTTGACACCAGTTTGAACGACGGTATAATCTGCGTACGGTGGAGGTTACAGGCCGGTTGGGGTAGGAGGGTTGAAGAAAATGACGGTTAGAAACGCGACGACACAAACCGACATAATTTCCGGCGAAGAATTAGGCGCGATGGGCGACATCGGTCCGTGCGAACTCGTGCAAGGAAGAATTGTGCAGATGAGTCCAACCTGCTACGAGCACGGCAACATTGAACTATAACAACTCTCGAATTTCTCTGGTGCTGCTCCTTTTGGTCGCGCTCGCCTTTGCTCTAAACCTGCACGGTCTGGCCGCCGACAGTTTTTGGGGCGATGAAATTTTTACGGCGACTTTTGCCAGCCGGACGCCGGCTGGAGTCATCCGCTGGACCGCGGAAGATATCCACCCGCCGTTCTATTATTTGATCGCCGGAATCTTTTCCCGGCTCACCGTTTCCCTCGGTGCCTTGACTACGCCGGGCCAACCCTCCGATTGGTTGTGGCGCTTTCCGTCCGTCGTCGCTGTCGTTCTGACCGTTGCCATCACCTACCAATTAGCTAACTACCTTTCACGGCCCGCGTCTTACGCCCGTCACCCCACGGCGATCGCTGCCGTTCTCCTGCTTTGCCTAGCCCCTACAGCCATCAAATACGGTCAAGAGGCCCGCATGCACGCCCTATTCATGACCTTATCTGCCCTCTCCACCTGGCTTTTGTTTAGCGCGCTCGACCGCCCCCGGCGCTGGTCTCGCTGGCTTGCCTATAGCCTGACCACTACGGCCAACATCTATACAATGTACTTTGGATTTTTGGTCATGGTTGCCCAAGCCGGCCTTGTTTCGTTTACGGTTTACGATCTGAAATTTACGACAACAGGTTACCGGCTTACAACTTCCAAACGACGCCCAACGGCCACAATCACAGGCTTCATCCTCGCTACGTCGTTTGCCTTTCTGCTTTACTTACCCTGGTGGCCAATTCTGTTCAATATCCTGCGCCGCCGAGCCGCCGTAGGCGCGATCGAGGGTGGTGTCGGCGCACCCGTTGAATTTTTGCGAGGGGTCGTGCGAGCGCTAGGACCGATGCCCGAGCCGGTGGCTTGGGGCTTCTTGACCCTCTTCATCGCCGGCCTAATTTTTTTGGCACGTCAGAGGCGGCCTTCAGCCGCGTTTGCCGCCCTGTGGTTGGCCTTACCGGTAACCCTGCCTATCTATTTGGGCGACCCCCGGGCCCTGCAGTTTCGCTATGCCTTCATTTTACCGATTTATCTGCCGGTTGTTGCCTACGCTGTAATTAATCTTAGCCGCGTCCTCCTATCTCGTCTGCCGATTCTGCAAACTTTCACGCCACCAATAGCCAAAGGGCATTTGGTCTACCCTTCTCCCAACCTGTCCACCTACCTTATCTGGCTTCTTGCCACGCTCTCTTTTATAGCCACACTGGGCATTTACCACCAAACCAAACCCGGCTGGCGCGATGCTGCGGCCTATTTGCAGGCCCGTACCAAGCCGGGCGACATCATTCTTACGGGTCCGTTGTGGGATGAAGGGCGTTTTATTGGTTACTATTATCGCGGGCCGGCTCAACTTTTGACACCTGCGGCCTTGGTGATTAATATTCAGGGTCACGCCGAAACTCTACGAACTAATGGAGGGCGAGTTTGGGCCGTCAATCGTTTTGCACCAGCCGAGTCGCCCGTCTCAACAAACGTGGAATTCAGCGGTGTTGTTATTTCCGAACCGCAGCTGGCCGTTTATGAAGCGGAGCTCTTGACCCAAGCCGCCATAGATTTGGCCGCCCAAGCCGTGGAGGCAGCTTATCCGTGGGCGGCCAAGGCCGAAGCTCAAGGTGTGTTGAACCCAGACCCGCGTACAGCCCGGGCCGCTGCGCTGCGAGCTTGGGGCGACGCCCTTTTTGCCGCAGGTCGCCCGCAAGAGGCCTTGGCTCCGTATCAAATTGCAGTTGATATTTTTCCGGGTTGGGCCAACGGCTTCATAGCTCTGGCCGAAACGCAAGAGGCAATCGGCAATCTACCGGCGGCGGCTGATGCCTACCGGCGGGCCGTTACCTTTAATCGGCAGTGGCAAGGCCCCTCCGCCGACAAAGCCGCGCGATTAGTTGAGGCCGGTCAATGGGCCCCGGCCATCGAGATGTACCACCAAATTATGGATGACTGAAGCCAACGTAATACGCAGCAATGCTGCAGTTATGAATAATCCGCTGCGTGCTACCCTGTTACCTGCGACTCTGTTATTTTTTATGAATCACAAAACAGTTTTTAATATATTCAAAATAGTGGTGAGTATTGGCCTGCTCACTTTTATCTTCACCAATCTTGATGCGGCAGCTTTTTTGCGTTCCATCCGGGGCGCCGACCCGCGCTGGCTGACCGCGGCATTAGTTATGGTCATGCTAGGTGTGGTAACCCGGGCCTTTCGTTGGCAAATCTTGCTAACGGCAATAGGGGTATCGGTTCCACTTGTCCAGTTGACCGCAATCTACTTTATCGGTTTCCTATTCAACAACCTGCTGCCCAGTGGACTGGGCGGAGACGCCATTCGAATGCTCGAATTGAGACCGTACACCGAGCACGGGTCTGATACGGTCACAAGCGTGGTTGTTGATCGCTTTTTAGGTCTATCGGCTCTGCAAGGCATTGCCCTATTGGCCTTAATCTATGATTGGGGCGCGGTTCCGGCGTTTGTGGCCTACTTTACCGTGTTTATCTATATCACAGGGTTGGTAGCCGGCTATCTGTTGATAAACCGCCCGCTTTACCTTGTGCTCCAAAACCGCTTTTCGTTATTTCGTCGTGTAACGAAGATTAGCTTTATCGGTAAACTCTTCGAGTCTTTTCAGCGTTATCCGCTGCCGGCCTTGGGTCGTTCGTATATGGTTGCCGTGTTATTCAATATTACCTGGATCGCGGCAGTTTCCTTTATCGGCCTGGCCCTCGACGCAAAAGCAACCCTGGTGCAGTATGCAGTCTTTGTTCCCATCACTTCATTGGCCCTGTTAATCCCGATCAGTTTTGCCGGGCTTGGCGTACGCGAGGAAACGTATCGACAGCTTTTTGGTCAGATTGGCGTTCCCTCGGAAACGGCTGTGGCGATATCGCTGTTAGTTTACGTTTTTGGAAATATTTGCACGGGATTGATTGGTGGTGTAATCTACTTGCTGCGCAGCGCTCGGAGCGTAGTCTCAGAGAAAGGATAGACAGGCCATGGTCAATTATCATCGTCCGTCAGAGCAGATATTATCGGCGAGCAAACAAGAGCGGCAGCCTGGCATCGATAACACGCAGCCGGTGAATTCGCCACTTCAAACGGACAATCCACAGTTGAGCGTGGTGATACCCATCTTCAACGAAGTTGAAAGTATACTCCACTTACTGGATGAGCTCGTTCCCGCTTTGGAAGCAACAAGCCGCACGTTTGAAGTTATCTGCGTGGATGATGGTAGCCGCGACGGTAGTTTTGCCGAATTAAAAAAATTGCGGCAGCAGGATGAGCGACTGCGGGTGGTGCAATTTCGACGCAACTATGGACAAAC
>JBFGLD010000671.1:0-4293 GCA_041576335.1 Anaerolineae bacterium
CGAACCCGCTCACATTGTCACGGCCACACCTACCCCGGCTTACGTGATCATCACCAGCACGCCGACTCCGGAGAATGTGATGACCGCCACCCCAACGCCCATAGCCATAGTCACCTCATCGCCTGCGCCCCAGCCTCTCCCGGCGGCGCTGCTGGGTAAAATCGTTTTCCTGTCCGATCGAGAAGGAGCGACTGAGGAAGAGCGGCTGCAAGTTGATAAGCAGCAGGCGAAGCCCCAGGCTGTCCCCCACCCCTACGTCTTTGATCCTGCCACCGGCCAACTCGAACGCCTGACGGCCACCGGGCCTTATGAAGTGGCATTGGTCCGCGATGCTTGGTCGGCCAACAAGACCTACGAAGCATATACCCAAGCCTTACTATGGACCGGTGAAAAGCAGGTTTTAGCCATTCACTATTATGATTACGAATATAACATAGAGCAGCAGGTAACCAGGATGGGCATTGGCATCGTCTACGATCCCGCCTGGTCGCCCGTTAGTGACGAAATTGCCTTCGTGGCCACCGAGAGCGGCAATGATGAAATTTGGGTCATCAAACGTGATGGATCAGAGATACGCCAGTTGACCCGGAATCAGTGGGAGTGGGATAAGCATCCTTCCTGGTCGCCCGATGGTGAACATATTGTCTTCTACTCCAATCGTACGGGAAATAACCAGCTCTGGATTATGAATAAAGATGGCAGTGAGGCGCGTTTATTGATGGCTGCAAATCCTTATAACGATTGGGATCCGGTCTGGATCAAATACCTTGAGCCGGCTAGGGAGCCAAGATAGCACTTTACCAAACCCGCCGACGAGCCGCGGCAATAGGGCTAGGGCTCTGCCCTTTTGAGTTTTGCATAACAAACAAAAATTCGATTTGCTCATTATAATAACAAGGTACCAGTATGAACGATTTTGTGGAATTGCGCCGAGTTTTAGCCACTGCCATAAGATGGTGGTGGCTGCTGATCCTGTCGACGGTAATGGCAGCTACAGCCGGTTATGTGATTAGCCTACAGCAAACCCCGGTTTACGAAGCGACCACGACCGTCATCGTTGGTCAGTTTATTCAAGCTACAAAACTAAATAGAGACGACATTCTTACCAGCGAGGTCTTGATCCAAACTTATGCCGACATTGCCAGACGCCAACCCGTTTTGCAAAGTGTTGTGGACACACTTGACCTAAGCGACGCGTGGACGGCGCTGAAAAGTCGGGTGAGCGTTAGCCTAAAAGAGGGAACCCAACTCCTGCAAATCAGTGTTGAGGCCGGCTCGCCGGAAGAGGCCCGAGTCATTGCGGATGAGGTTACTCGCCAGCTGATCCTCCTTAGCCCCACAGCTGCGCAAGACCAAGAAATGGATAAAAACCGACAGGTTGCCCGCCAACGGCTGGAAAAACTGCAGGCCAGAATTGAGGCTGGGCAGCAGCGTTTACAAAGCCTGGAAGCAGTTATGGCCGGCGCGATATCGGCCCAGAAGATGAAAGACCTGCAGATTGAATTTAATAACCTGGAGAATTTGATTACCCAATGGGAAAATAATCACACGGAGTTGCAGATTTTCATCGGAACTGAAATATCGCCCAATTCCTTAACCGTCGTCGAGCCGGCCCAGGCCAGTTCCAATGCGGTTCGACCCCGACCCCAATTGAATGCGATCGTAGCGGGCGCGGTTGGTCTTGCTTTGGCCTTGGGCCTCATCTTCCTGCTGGAATTTATGGACAACACCCTCAAAGGGGCGGATGAGGTAAGCCAGTACCTGGACTTGACGGTCCTGGGCATCATCAGCCGGATCAAGGGCAAACATTACCAGGACAAACTGATTACCGTTCAAGAAACCTCCGCCGTGGTAGAGGCTTACCGGATGATTCGGAGCAAGATTGAATTCTTAAATATTGACGAACCGACCAAGTCTATAATCGTTACCAGCGCCGGTGAAGGCGAGGGCAAGAGCATTACTGTGGCTAACCTGGGCATTATTATGGCCCAGGCTGACCTCAGAACCATTATTGTCGATGCTGATCTGAGGCAGCCGGTACAGCACCGTATTTTCCAGGTGTCTAATTCGAGCGGTTTGACCGAGTTACTTCGTTCGCCCGAGCTTGAGCTTGGCAGCCAGCTAAGAGCAACCAAAGTGGCGAACCTGCAATTGCTCACCAGTGGAGGTTTGTCTCCTAACCCGGCTGAACTGCTAAGGTCGCAGCGCATGCGACAGCTGCTGGCCAACCTGACCGAGCTGGCAGATGTAGTCATTTTTGACAGCCCGCCGGCAATCATGTTTACCGATGCCGCTATTTTGTCCAACCGGGCAGATGGGGTGGTACTGGTGATAGACGCCGGTAAGACCCAACGTGACGCGGCCAGACAAGCGATCCTAAATCTGCGACAAGCAAAGGCCAATTTTTTAGGAAGTATTCTCAATCGGGTCTCCAACAAAAGATGGGACTACCATTATCGCCCGTACGAGCGGACTCATAGCGAGCGCAAGCGCGCTGGTCAACCGGCGTTTTCAAAATAACGTCGACAAAATAGGTCGCGTCTTTACGTAAAAAAAGGGGCTCTGGCTAAAGGAAAAAGGCACTACCTTAGCCAGGGCCTTTTTTTGTTGCGCTCCCTCGAACGCGCTGGAGGAGTCATATATCAACGTTTCTATCATTCGGGGCGGGGCAGAATCAAGATATTAAGCCGTTTAAATGCGCTTTGATCTCGGGCACATTGTTTTCGATCTGACCAAGCTGCTACGACCAAGTTCTTGGCTCCCGTGACACTTTTTTGGCAGAAAACTTCTCATTTCCAACCGAGCGATCATTAACATCGTTTTGTTTCACAAGTCACCTCTCAATGGGGGTATTTTTTTGGCAAAAGTAGGGTTTTCCCCCATATCGTGTCGCCGTGTTACGTGTTACCATAAAACTATGGGCGAGTACGGTTGTTAAGGCGTATATTCCGGCGTGACAGAGGTTACAGCTCTACGGGAGATAAAACGCCAAACCAGAACCAAGTGCGCCCGATGTAGGGCTGTGACTGCCGGTGCACAAAAATCCGGGCTGATTTAATACTTGGCCGATTTGCCTCATACTCATCATCGTCGTCTCGAAATCCTAACCATTTGGGCTTGTTCCTCTAAAAACCTGAGGCCAACTGATTCCACAGCGAAACCTGCGAGAGGTTTGGTAACCGCTATGATCAAAAGTAATGGGCTAAAAGCCGAGCTAAACAACACGTCTGAAAATTTGGAGATCGAGCCAAATCGCAACCTGGTTTCTCAAACAACCCGCTCGATGTCGGCAAAGCCGGTTATTATTGCCGTCAACAATCAGAAGGGCGGTGTGGCCAAAACAACCACTTGTCTGTCGTTGGGCGCTTGCCTGGCCGAGCTGGGCCATAACGTTTTGCTGATCGACCTGGACCCTCAAGCCCACTTAACCCTATCGCTCGGACTCAAGCCTGAGCAATTGTACCGGACGGTTGGCGATGCCCTGCTGGCGAACACTTCGCTGTTGAGCGTCAGCCGCGAAAGCGCCGTTTCCGGTCTGGATATCGTGCCCGCTAACCAGAAGCTGGCTCTCATCGACAAACTCATTTATGGGAACAAAAATTACGAATTTAATCTAAAGCATAGGTTACTGGCCATGGGCCGGGATTTTTACGATTTTATCTTGATTGACTGTTCACCCTCCTTTGGCACGCTCACGTTGAATGCGCTAACCGCCGCCAATTTACTCATCATTCCCATACAATGTGAGTACTACGCCGTCCAGTCTTTACGCTGGATTATGAAATTGGCCAAGCTGGCCCGAAAAAGAACCAACCCAAGTCTCCGTTATCAGGTATTGGTGACAATGTACGACCGGCGCAATCGGATCTGCAGACTTATCCGGACTCAGATGGAGGATGCACTGAGTCAACTTCTCTTCGATACCGTTATCGAAATTGACACGAAGTTAAGGGAGAGTCCGGTTTTTAAGCAGCCCGTCAACCTTTATGCGCCAAACACCCGCAGCGCTCAGCAGTATCGCGCGCTGGCGCGGGAATTAATTGGTCCCGGCTGTCAGTAAACCGTTAAGTTCTGAGAAGTGAGGAGGTCAAAAATGAATGAGATACAAGGAATAACAGTGTTAGTCGTCGATGACGATTTGGATTTGCTCAACCTGATCGAATTCGTCTTTTGCCGGGTCGGCTGTCAGGTCTACACCGCCCTTAATGGGACCGCCGCCTTACGCCAGTTTGATGTTCACCAGCCCGACTTAATCATTCTCGACCTAATTATGCCCCAGATGGATGGTTGGGA
>JBFGLD010000672.1:0-4293 GCA_041576335.1 Anaerolineae bacterium
GAGGCGAATCTGGACAAACTGATCAGGGGCGATCCCTACGACGGCTTTCAAGTACACGCCGGTCCGGAGGTCGAATTCTATACCCCGGCAGAATTTTTGGTCCCCGTTGACGACATTCTCGAAGATAGCGGCCTTCTTGAGGTAATTCCAACAGATTTAAGAGACCTGCTCGATATCAGCGGCAGCATCTACGTCGTGCCGCTGAACATTCATCGGGGCAACGTGATGTGGGCCAATATGAGCCTGTTGGAACAGGCCGGCGTGGCCATACCGGCGACGTTTGAGGAGTTTTTCACGGTCTGCGATACTTTGCAGGCGCAGGGAATTGTACCGCTCGGGATGGGAACAGCCGATGGCTTTGAATTAAGCCATACGATGGAAATCGTCATTGCGGGCACGCTCGGGGCGGACAAAAGTCAAGGCTTATGGCGCGGCGCCGTCTCCTGGAGCGATCCAGACATAGCCCGAGCCCTGGAAAATTTCGGCCGGCTGCTGGATTGCAGCAACGCCGACCGAGACTCGCTGGGCTGGATCGGCGGAATCGAGCGGGTAATCAGTGACCAGGCTGCCTTCAACCTGATGGGCGATTGGGCTTACGAGCAGGTAATTGCCGACATAGCCTCCGGCAAGATGGCCTGGAGTCCATCCCCCGGCGCTCAGAACCAGTATTCTTTGGTCTCCGAGGGCTTTGCTTTTAGCCAGGCGGCACCCAACCCGGCCAATGCCCGGGCCTTTGCCGATCTCATCGCCCGCCGAGATACTCAGGAGGCTTTTAGCCGAAACAAGGGGTCACTCTGTGCCCGGAGTGACTGCGACTACAGCCTGTTGCCCGACGATCGACGGGCTTACGTTCAACTGGCAGCGGATGCGTTGGCCTCAGACATCGTCGTGCCGATGATCACCTACGGTTCCGGGGCTAGCCCGGCCTGGCAGGAGCAATTTAGCCAAATGGCTATCCAGTTCGCTGCTACCCGTGATGTAGCCGCAACTCAGGCTGCGCTGGTCTTGGCCGCTGAGAATGCGGGATTTTCACAGTGAGCCAGGATGAACTTTAAACCTTCAAAATTGACCCTTGGATTAGGCCTCATCCTACTGGTGGGTCTATGCCTTGGTGCCGCTTTGTTGACGACGGGCTCCGGGCTAACCATCTGGCTGGCTTTAAGTCAAGCCGGCGAGCAAACAAACAGCGCCCGCCCTACCCGCAGAATGGTCGCCATTGTTCAGCACAGGCCGCTGGCGACCCTTGGTTCGCCCAGCCCCACAGTGTTTCCAACCGATATTCCTACCGCCACACCGACGCCAACGATCTTGCCGACGGCCACGCCAACCCAAACGCCGCTGCCGCCCTCACCTACGGCGACGACCCCGCCTCCCACCGCCAGCTCGCCCCCGACGCAGCCGCCGCCTCCAACGGCAACTCCGCTGCCCACGGCGACACCCACCCCCAGCTATGCCTTTACTGTTTTGGAGAATAATCAATTTCCAACCAGTCATCTAAATTTCGATGTCTTTGTGGCTGTAACAAATGCCAAAAACAGACCACTGCAGGGCTACCGGGTTCTCGGCAGCCACAGCAGCGGCTCGCAAATGGAAAGCCAGGTAAGTGCCGGTGACTGGACGGAAAACAGTGGGGCTATGCATTATAAAGCGGGCAATATCAAATATTCCGTACCCAACTCGCCCGCCGGTGTGTGGACGCTGCAATTGGTCAACGAGTCCGGGCAACCGGTCGCGCCTCTTGTCGAACTCCCGTTTGATACGGCGAAGCCAACCTGGTATTTTGTGCTGTTTCGCCAAGTGGAGTAGACATCTTACGATACGCGCTCCACCTGAAAGTGGGCACCAAGTTCGACCAGGTTCACTTGCGGAAGGGTCAGCGAGACGATGCTGTTCAGCGGCAGGTCATCACGCAGGTAGGTACGAACCTCAAGGTCAAGTTCGGGGATTAAGATAGTGCAGCGCCGGTCCAACTTTTCCACCACAACCCCCTCGCCGCGCCAATCGGGATTTTGCAGGAGATAGACCAAGGTCCAATGCTTGTTGGCCAAACGTTCGGTCTGGCGCACGCTGCTGCTGAGGGCCTCTGCTGCGCCAACGCGACTTAATAATTCCTGCTCCTCCAACCCATCGCTGCCACGCAGGTAAGCCCGCAACTGCTGGTGGGCTACCAAATCCAAATAGCGCCGCAGGGGACTGGTCACGCGGGCGTAGTAGGCCAGGCCTAATCCCGCGTGAGATCCCGGCATGCTTCTTACCTGGCCCGGTCTCATCGTACGCCGGAGGGCATACATTCCGGCTAAACCGTCGGGTAATACCGGGGACGCGTCCGCAGGATCTTGGGTCGTGTACGGAAAGGGAAACCCCGCGGCCAGGGCAAACCGGGCAATGGCTTCCCCGGCCATCAACATGGCTTCGCGCACCAGCGCTCGGCTTTTCAACTCGGGTAGCGGGCGTATAACTACGGTATCGTGTTCGACCCGAACCTTAACTTCGGGAAGATTAATCTCAACCGCACCTGCTGCCCGGCGCTTTGCCCGGAAGCGTTGAGCCCATTCGTGAAGGGTGCGCAAAGGCTCTTGATTGAGCTGGGACTCGGCCTCGCGGTAGCTCAGACGCGTCACCCGCACCGAACTCGGCTCAATCTTTACGTCTTCAACTGCGCCATCCGGTCCCAAATCCAGGCCAAAGGAGAGAGCCGGAGAAACGTCGGTCAAGCCCAGGGCCAGTCGTTCGGTCGCCTGCTCGGGCAGCATAGGCACGGTTCCCTCCGGCAAATACAGGTTAGCTCCCCGCGCCCGGGCCTCCTGGTCGGCCGGGCTGTCGGGCGACACTAAGGCCGCGACGTCGGCCACGTGCACCCACAATCTGTTCCGTTCCAAACTGAGCGCGTCATCCGGGTCGTCGCTGCCGGTATCGTCGATAGCAAAGGCAGGCAGATGGGTTAAGTCGAGCCGAGGCTCGTCCGGCAGGCGGGACAGGCTCACCTGCGGAGCGGTTGTAGCTAGGCCTAAACGTTGTGGATAGGGGTCAACACGAACATCCCAATAGCCTAACTCCAGCAGCAGGGCGTGGGCGCTTTCGGCACTCTCAGCATAGCCTAACTCACGCAGCACCCGGCTTTTGTCTTGCCGCTTAAAGGCAACCTGCTCTACCTCGACCAGGTAGCGGCTATCGTCGGAGATGATTTGCTTTTTTCGGACCCGCTCCAAAAAATCGCTCCAGGCCTCCTTCTCAGCGGCCTTGGTAACGCGGGCGGCCTGCTCCTGGGCTACCTGTTCCGGCAAGCAAACAACCACCGCATCCGGCGTTCCCCGAAAATAGAGCCCATCTTCGATGTGCAGCCAGGTGGCCCAGGCGGAAGCAGGCGAATAGTGCTCATAGATTAATTCGGCCAACTCCGCCAGAGACGTAACTTCCCCGGCCAGCAGCTCCCAGGCGGTTTCAACCTCGCCCTCCAACGGGGTAAGGTCGCCCAGGCTGCGAATCGGACCCGGGTGCAGCAGCGTCACATCTTTGGGCCGGACCTTCAGGGTCTTGCCGTCTTCTAACTCAATTTCCAGTTTGTCCCCGACCTGATTAACCCGGGCCGGACGATTCCTGTAAAGCAGTAAGCTATCTTTATGCATTAATCTTTCCACAACGGTATACAATCTTGTTAAACATGTCCGTAGAAGAGGTTCGTATCATATTCAAATCGAACCCGGCCATCAACCTGGTACTGGTCAAAAATTTGACGCAAGGCGGTGATCATCGGCGCATGCTGAGGACGGCCGGTCATTGGCGCGTAGGAAGACGAAAGTAAGCGTCCCTTTAGAGTTTCATAATCCACATACTGGGAGTTACCAAACGCTTTGGCCCGGTAACCGTTAAAAAAAGTTCCCAAAATATTACGATCGACACGGGTATGCTTGACTCGGCGATAATCGTCAGCGTATGTATCCAGCAACTGTTCATAAGCCCGCATCAAGGGCGTGGGGTCAACGCGGCGCGTATTCCAGACGAGGACGACCCGGCCGCCCGGCTTCAGAATCCTCGAAAACTCAACTTTGGCCTGCACCGAATCAAACCAGTGAAAGGCCTGTCCGGCAGTCACCAGGTCGATGCTGCCTGCGGCAAGTGCCGTTGCCTCAGCCGATCCATCAATACTCCTAAAGTTCGGATAGGCTAGCAGTAGGTCTTCAGCAGCCAATCTCATCGCCTGGTTCGGTTCAACCCCAAACACAAGATTGCCTCGCTGCAAGAACATCTCCGCCAGGATACCCGTCCCCGAACCGACATCGGCTATCAGCCAGA
>JBFGLD010000673.1:0-4291 GCA_041576335.1 Anaerolineae bacterium
GAGTGAGCCATACTCATGCGGTCAACCATATGATTACTCCGGTCCACCAGGCGTGTACGAGATTGAATCCATAGCATCTTATTAAGTTCAGACTGGCCAATTCCGGGCGTGATTAAATCTGCCCACGAGTCTAAAATGGTTCGGCCGCTATGCCCATTTAGGGCAAGTTTCACTTCCGGTGACAGTATTGACTGTCCCAGGTTTTGCACTCCGGTCCGCAGCCAGGATTGATAGCGCTTGTGAACTTCAGGCGGGGCGGCGCGCAAAATATCGCCGATTCGTCTGCCCGCTTCGCCCCGTGACCGAACAAACGGGCTTTGAGCAACCATGGCGCGTACGGGGAAAGGTAAGCCCAGAAAGGGGTGGGCCCAAGCTTCGCCGCGATGCCAAAAATACCCTGCCAACAGTTCGTCGGAGCCTTCACCGTTCAGAACCACGGTCAATCCTGCCCGACGGCAAACCCGATAAAGATTATAAAAAGTGGTAAAGACCGCATCGGCCAATGGCTCTTCCAGATGGTACATCGCTTTGGGGTATTCATCCAGCGTGTGACCGGTAAAACTGGTGTGGTGATGGTCTGTCTGCAAAGCCTTAGCATTGGCATAGATGAGGTCAGTTTCATCATCCTGACCGATCTCGAAGCCGATCGAGATGGTTTTGATCGGCTTTTCGGTCTCTTTTTGCATAATGGCCGCGAGCATCGTCGAGTCGATACCGCCAGAGAGGAGCGCCCCAAGCGGCACTTCACTCATCAACCGCATTTCAACCGACTCACGCAATAACTCATAAAATCTTTCAATGATTTCTTGCTCAGAATCGAGCTCAGGAGTTTGGTATGATAGCTCCCAATATTTGTGAGTCGAGATATGGCCCTTCTTTGCCACCAAATAATGAGCTGGTGGCAACTTATAAACACTCTCAAAGATGGTCTGTGGACTGGTCACAAACCCTATTTCCATAAAGGCCTCGAGCGCGGCCAAATTAATTGCGCGTGGCATATTGGAGTGAAGCAACATACTCCGGATCTCAGAGGAAAAATACAAGCGGCTATCGTGCAGGGCATAATAGAGCGGTTTAATTCCCATTCTATCTCGGGCCAGACAGAGGGTCTGTTGGCGGCTATCCCAAATCGCAAAGGCATACATTCCCCGGAGTCGTTCCAGGCAACCGGCGATACCCCATTCTTCGTAAGCATGCAAAATTACTTCGGTATCAACCCTGGTGCGAAACTGATGCCCGAGGGCCTGCAATTCGGCCCGTAGCCGGTCGTGAACATACATCTCGCCATTGTAAACGATATAGATCATGTCGTCTTCATTGGCAATTGGCTGCCGGCCACGGGCCAAGTCGATAATGCTTAAGCGGCGCATAGCCAATCCAATATTCGGTCCGACGAATTCCCCCTCTTCATCGGGGCCCCGGTGATAGAGGGCATCGTTGGCTTGGCGCAGCCGAGCCGGATCTACTGGTTCTTGACTAGTTAGGTTAAAAACACCGGTAATGCCACACAACGTATCATCTCCCTAAGACGACCTGCGTCTGTTTCAAGACTCTCTTTTGGAAGGTATCGAGGGTCAACAAATTCCATAAAAAATGGTCTGGCTGTTCAAGGAGGGCTTCAAAATCTGACTTGCTGAGAAAGCCGGGGCGTTCAATAGCGTGGGTCATCTCCCTCAGAGCACCGGTCTTCATCATTGCAAACAGATCGGTATCAAAAGCGGAGGCCCCCTTGGTTTTTAGCGCAATTGCGGCATAAGACTTTTGCACCAAAATTTTCTTGAGCAAATATTTGGTCTGGTTCTGATTCACAAAGCCCAACCCCGGTTTGATGAATCGTATCTTGGAATCGAAGGCGAAAGCGATGCGAATGATGTCCTCATCCAGAAAAGGGTAGATTTGTTCTTTCTTATGGGTGAGAAACATCTGGCTGCTGAACACGGCTGGCTCGTAACCTTCGGTTAACATATCTATTGTATGGAGCTGCTCGCATAAATCGCGGCTGCCCAAGTACTGCTTTTCCAGATCCCGCCGGTAGGCCAATGCTCTCTGCAAAGCGGCATCACCGAAAGCACGACGGGCAATAGGCAAATTGACGTACGTGCAGATAACATTAGGCCAATGCTCGTAAGCCCCAGGGTTATCTATGGCTGCCAACGTTTTGGCTACTTCTCGAAGCCCACCGGCTACGCGAGTTGAACCTGGTTTGACCACAGCAGCTATCGACTTCAATACCTGTTCTGAAGCCGGGATCTTTCGAAATAGATTAAAGAGAGCCACTTTTCGGGCCAAACCCATGCCGTAAAGAGCATCTGCTACCTGCCCGGACAGGAAATAACGCGAGGTCTCCGGGCGAGCGGCTAAGAATTCGGCCATAGCAATTTTGCAGGCGTCCGCTTCGCCGGGAATTGGCTGAGCTACGGCTTCAATGGCCCGGCCAATGATACCAGGTAACTCCTCCGGATAGATATCGGCGATAACATGTTCAGTGCCAAGCAGGCGACTGGCCTCGAGGGCATACCGGACTTCGAATTCGAAACCAGGTACATGCACGGCGTAGCTATAGGAAGGCAATTTGGCTGCTAAGGCATTCCTGTCGTTGAGAACCAGCTGTAAGACAGCTGAGTCGACCCCGCCAGAAAGTAGATTGGTCGCGGCATGACCCTCTTTGGCCATATCATTCAGATAAACATCTAGCACTTGCTTGATACGTTCAAAGATACGGTCGGTACTTTCCGCATCAACCCGGTCATAATACTCTACGTTGTCCAGAAACCGCAGATCTTTAACGGTGTTGACCTCTAACCGCCCTTCTGTCCAGCGAAGGTGCTGGCCTGGGAAGAGCCGGTACACATCGCGATAATAGGTTAACGGACCGGGAACAAGTTGAAACATAAAATGAAACGGAATGGCCGCTTCATTCAACTCCAACCGGTCCAGCAAATTCACCAAACAACGTTGGCTACTCGAACACAGAATGCTGCCGTTGTAAGCAGTGTAATAGAGTTGCGGCGTGGCAAACACCGTTTGGTAAATCGAAAATTCAGGGGTCGTTTTATTAAAGCAAGCAATGACAGCATTGCCCCGTAGACGGTCGGATTGAACGCTGCTTGAGTCAATTAATTTTTGGGTCAGTAGGGCGCCGGTAGAAAGCGAGTTCATGCCCGGGGTGCGAATAAACCCGAGTTTTAAGCCCAATAGCTCATCAGTTTCGGCGACATCGCCGTACGTCGTAAAAAAGTAAAAGGTACCGGCCCGGCCGTAATTAATCGTCCGGGGCGCAATGCCCAGGTACCGAAATTTTTCCAGCAGGGAGCCGGTCAAATCCTGGCTAAAGCCAAACAAAGCGAAATCACCGAACTGGTTGGCCTGGTCTTCAAGCATAGTTCGCTTCTCGCGATCCAGTGCTAATAACCGCTGCGGGCTCAATTTCGCAAATTTGATAACGGTACTTACCGGATTTCTCGATCGGGATTTCAGCGGGAAATTCAAATTGAACCTGTACCATATCTCCCAAACCGTGGCGGATGGCCTTTTCCACCCTAGTTTTTTCTGCTGCGGTCAACTCTTCCTCCTTCACAACTCTAACGACGACCAGGTCGTACCTTTTCTGGACGAGTTGAAATTGTTTGACGCCATCGATATCCCACAAGGGGTTACCTATGCCACCCCATACGATCCGGCCATCATCCGCTCGAAACATGTCGTTATGCCGGCCTTCAACGAGAGACAACATGGGGTGGGCCCGCCCACAAGGGCAGTGATGATCGGGGTGCCAAGCCGCAACATCGGCCAGGTTGTAGCGAATAAAAGGCATGCCAAAATTAGTTAAATTTGTAACGATGACGTTGCCCGGCTCGCCTGGCCCGGTCGGTCGACCCTCATGATCGATTAGCTCTACATAAACGTTTTCTATGCTCAGGTGAAGACCCGTTTGAGCCGCGCATTGGGAGCCGATCTCGCCGACTTCGCGGGTGGCATAGCGATCGAACACGTGGCATTCAAACGTCTCTTCGATTAGGCGGCGCTGGTCAGGATACAATACCTCAGCCGACGAAAAGACTGATTGAAACTTGATGTCATCGAAGTTATTTTGTTTGACAAATTGAGCAAAGTAGTAAAGGCTGGAGGCATAACCATAGAGCAGCGCAGGACGTCGCTGGCGCGCTCGCCGGGCAAAGTCGAGCATCGACTCTTCAGTTAGGGCATAAGCGTTTGTGGAAAAGCGATTAAGAGTCCAATCCATCAACCGGTCTCGTAAGGATTGGACCACTGTAATCTCAAAGCTGGCCCC
>JBFGLD010000674.1:0-4280 GCA_041576335.1 Anaerolineae bacterium
CAACCGAGCTGTTAGCGGGCTCTCTTACCCACCAATTTGGCTCATGGTGCGGGCTTCCGGATGAATGCCATATTTCAGTTCGTGACCGACCGGCTTAGCCCGGATAGCCCGCTCAAAAAGCCGGACTAAATCCTGATGCGTTCCATCGCTGCGCAGGGTATTCCTGAAGTTAAGCTCTTTATCAGACAATAGGCACATGCGCAAACGTCCGTCGGCTGTCAGGCGCAAGCGGTTGCAATCATCACAGTAGGGGTTGCTCACCGGGCTAATAAAGCCAACCGTACCCTCGGCCCCGGCCAGACGATAAACCCGAGCCTCACCGTCCAACCCGCCTTCATTGAGTTCAAAAAGAGGTCCCAATTCAGCTTCAACCCACGTTTTGATCTCCTCGCTCGATACGTAATGTTCAAGTTGAATTTCAGTGGGTCCGGCAAATGGCATCAACTCGATAAAGCGAATTTGCCACGGTCTTTCGAGCGATAGTCGGGCCAATTCTACGGCCGCATTATCATTATAACCCCGAGTAATGACGGCGTTGAGCTTAATGGGGGTTAAACCGGCCTTTTCGGCGGCTTCAATACCCGCCCAGGCTTTTTCAAGACTACCCAGGCGCATAATTTTGGAAATAGTCTCATGGTTTAGAGAGTCAGCATGGATATTAACCCGCTTTAGACCGGCTTTGGCCAAATCAGCGGCGATATAGGGCAAACGGTAACCGTTTGTGGTCATCGCTATTTCATTGATCTCAGCGATACCGGCCAGCCGGCCCACGATTTCGACGATATCCTGGCGCAAAGTAGGTTCCCCTCCGGTAAGCCTAACTTTGTTGAAGCCAACATCTACCGCCGCGCGCACGACTTTTTCTAATTCGGCCGCGGTTAGCAGCTCTTGGGTGGGTACGAAAGTTAAACCGTGCATTGGCATGCAATATACACAGCGTAAATTACAGCGATCTGTCAGTGAGATACGGAGGTAATTGATCTGGCGGCCAAAACTATCTCTCATGCCGGTCATCTCCTATAGCGATATGTTGAAAAAACATAACCGTGGGTAGCAGGGATAGTAGCACAAATTCACTATAAGATCAACTTTTTTAATCTTAATATTACTAAAAATGACGGCTAAAAAACCTTGACCGAATATCTTTATCTGGTATACTTGCTGTGAAAAATCCTACGGATGAGCAGAGGATGTTCGCATGAACCCTTTCCATAAGCCCAAACTCCGGCCCATAAATGTACAACGAATCGTCCATCACGGCGACCCGGTATTTTTGCTGCAGGACAGTTTAAGGCTCACCGATGCCATCATAGTGTTACCACAAATTTTGGGACCGTTGGCGATGCTGTGTGATGGTCAGCACACCATCCAAGAGATAAAGGCCAGCTTGGAATTACGCTATGGCCTCGCGCTTCCGCAGGTTATTATTGAGAATTTGTTGGATCAATTTAACGAAGCCTTGCTGCTCGAGAACGAGACATATCACAAGGTCAAACAAGAAGCCTTAACTGAATATCGCGCTGCCCCATTCCGCAAGCCGGCCTTGGCCGGCCCGTCTTATCCGGCCGATGCCGAGGGCTTGCGCCACATGTTGCTGGGGTATATGGAAAGGGTTAATGGTATGCAGCTGGCTTCGTCCACCAGCCGGGGTATCATTAGCCCACACATCGACTATCAGCGAGGCGGTTCGACCTACGCTCAAGTATGGGCCAGTGCCGCCGAAGCTGTGCGCGAGGCCGATCTGGTCATTATTTTTGGCACCGATCATCATGGTGGATCGGGCATGTTGACTCTGACCCCGCAAGACTATGCCTCACCCTTGGGCGTTATGCCGACCGACAAAGGGCTGGTCGACAAGCTGGCCGAGATACTCGGCCCGGAGGCCGCATTTTCCGAAGAGCTACACCACCGCGGTGAGCACTCTATCGAGCTCGCCCTAATTTGGCTACAGTATGTACGTGATCAAGAGCCCTGCTCACTACTGCCCGTTCTAACCGGTAGCTTTCAGCATTATATGGCGGGTGAAGGCAAGATAGAAGATGACTTGAAGTTTAAGGCTTTCGTCGATGTCCTGCGTGACGAAATGTCACGGCGGCGCACGGTTGTTGTGGCAGCAGGGGATTTAGCTCATCTTGGCCCCGCCTTCGACGGCCCTCCGCTTGATGCTGCCGGCCAAGCCCAGATGAAGCGGGACGACGAATTACTCTTGGAAACGCTGTGCCAGGGCGATGCCACGGCTTTTTTTAACTTTATGAAAGCAGGTCAATACCGGCGCAACATATGCGGGCTGGCCCCGTTTTATTTTACGCTGGAAGTGCTGAATAAAACCAGCGGCAAAACCATTGCCTACGACCGCTGCCCCGCCGATAATGTTGGGACGTCATTTGTATCGGTTTGCGGGGCAGTGCTAGATTAGATTAAATGAGTAAGCGCAACCGGCAGCGACAGGCGCAGTTCAAAGCTCATCGTCGAATCTTGGCTAAGGTTAACCCGGGGCAGCAGCGCACGCTCATCTTTCATAAGCCTTACAAGGTGCTCAGCAGCTTTACCGATCCCGAGCAGCGGCCCACCGTTGGCGATTACATTAACGTGCCGGGCGTCTATGCAGCCGGCCGTCTCGATTACGATAGTGAAGGCTTGTTGCTTCTTACTTCCGACGGCCAGTTGGCGCATCGCATCACCCACCCCCGGTACAAATTAGAAAAAGAATATCTGGTTCAGGTTGAAAACATTCCTAACCGCGAGGCTTTGGAAAACCTCAGACGAGGTGTTCTGGTCAAGGGACGGCGTACTCGTCCGGCGCGGGTTGAACTTCTGCCGGATCCACCGCAAGTTTTTCCTCGATCCGAGCCAATCCGCTATCGCCAAAGCATACCCACCACCTGGTTAAAGATTGCACTTCAAGAAGGCCGAAAACGCCAGGTACGCCGCATGACGGCCGCCGTCGGTCATCCTACGCTGCGTCTAATCCGCACGGCTATTGGCCCCCTTACACTCGAAGCGTTGGCACCCGGTCAGTGGCGCGATTTGACGCCGGCTGAATTGAGTACACTTGAAGCAAGCCTGAGCCATTTCAATCGCCCAAATTAAGGTCATATACTTAAGAATTTGCCGAAAATCGTCAAAAATACCCCTATTTATCCAAAAACTAGAATTCTTCACCCAAATTTTACTTTACATTTAATCAAAAATCTGCTTAATTATATAGTGGGAGGAACCAGTGACGAAGTTGGGATTTTTTATTTTAAAGGGTAATTCCTCGGTTATTGGAAACACCTTAATCTTCAGCTCAATACATATGGTTGGCCGGTCGTTTAGACGAATTGGCCTTAAGCTTGATGAGTGGGTAGGCTTGCAGATGGACCAAATAAGCTTGGGGATGGTCTTAATCTATTGAGCCTACCGGTGACACATGCCAAAACTAAGGGACAAGTCACCATAACTATGATATAACCTGGTAAGGAAAAAAAAGTGGGAGAAGAGCATTACAATATTGGGCGGGCACAATATACCAAAATAGAAACTTTAGTCAGCCAGCTAAATTACCACTTAGTTTCTCTGGCCACTGCTTTAAAAGGGCGTCTACATCCCAAGGAGCAGGAGATGCTGGCTTATTTGTTTCAAGTCCAGGTAGATCTACGGACATCTCTGAAAGATTTACCGCCGCGTGTTAACGGAACGGGATCTGCTGGGGAGACCCAAAACAAAACAAACGATCTTGCTTATGCCCAGACGTTACAATATGCGCGCGATTTAGCTAAAATCATCCGCAAAACTAATGAGCAGCAGCGTCGACTCGAGTTAACTTCGCAGCAATTGATAAGGGCCGAAAAGCTTGCCATCGTCGGCCAGGTGGCCACCACGGTAGCTCACGAACTCGACAACATCTTAGCGCCGTTATTGATGTATGCTAAATTAATTTATCACGATACGGATAAAAATGGTTCAACAGAAAACAGCGAGTTTTCGACCCAAATCGCCCGTATCACTCAGCGGGCCTCAAACATGCTCCGCCAACTCATGAATGCAGGGCATAGTGCCTCGACCCCCTCCGTACCGGTCAACTTGGTTCACATTATCCAAAATTCGCTGGCTCTCCTGTCTGTCCGTATCAAAAAACAAAACATTAATGTTCAACAGCGATTTTCCGACAACCTGCCTTTGGTAATGGGTAACGCCAACCAGTTGGAACAAGTGTTTATCAATCTGATCCTTAACGCGCTTGATGCAATGCCAAAGGGGGGTAACTTGACAATGACTCTCAAAACGGAAAGCCAGGC
>JBFGLD010000675.1:0-4280 GCA_041576335.1 Anaerolineae bacterium
GCCCGGCTCATCCAGCAAACCCTTTTGCCCCAGGCGGTGCCCACCCTGCCGGGCTGGCAGATAGCGGTTTATTGGCAGCCTGCCCGGGCCGTCGGCGGTGATTTTTACGATTTTCTGCCTTTGCCAGACGGGCGTTGGGTCCTGATCATAGCGGACGTGGCCGACAAGGGGGTGCCGGCGGCGCTGGTGATGGCCACCACCCGCGCTATACTGCGCGGCACGGCCCGACGGTCATTATCGCCCGGCACGGCCTTGGCTCGGGCCAACGACCTGCTCTACCCTGAAACGCCACCGCAAATGTTTGTGACCTGCCTGTACGCCATTTTGGAGCCGGCGAGTGGACGACTTCAGTATGCCAATGCCGGTCATAACCTGCCTTACCGCAGCTGTAACGGTCAGGTGGCTGAACTACGGGCGACAGGAATGCCCCTTGGGTTACTGCCGGGAATGCACTACGAAGAACATGAAACGACTATTGAGCCGGGCGAATGCCTGCTGCTGTACAGCGACGGCCTGGTGGAGGCCCACAATCCACGACGGGAGATGTTCGGTTTCCCTCGGCTGCAGGCATTCCTCAGAAACCCCAGCGACATACGCTCGAGGCTTCTTGATGACCTGTTGATCGAACTGGCCGAGTTTACCGGCCAGGATTGGGAGCAGGAGGACGACGTAACGCTCGTTACCCTTGAGCGAAAGGCGTCGCCGACCGAGGAAGCGGCGTGCCAGACTGTGGCTGAATTCATCTTTCCCAGTGAGGCCGGCTGCGAACGTCAAATCGCCGAGCAAGTCGTCACGACGTTAGCCCAGTTCCAACTCGCCCCACGCCGTTTGGAGCGCCTTAAGACCGCTGTGGCCGAGGCGATCATCAACGCCGTCGAACACGGCAACCGATATCAGCTGGAACTGGGGGTAGCTGTCCAGGTTCTGGCCTCGAGGACGGCTCTGGCCGTGCGCATCACCGATCAGGGCGGGGGCCAACCCATTTCCCAGCCTGAAGCGCCCAATCTGGATGCCAAATTGGCCGGGCTGCAGACGCCTCGCGGCTGGGGTCTCTTTCTTATTGAAAAGATGGTGGACGAGGTGCGCTACACTAGCGACGAATCTCAGCACACGATTGAACTCATTTTATATCTTACTGATTCTTGAAAGGAGAAACATATTATGTCTCAAGCTAAAGTAACCATTAATGTACGGAACCCCAACGGCAAGTCTGCGGTCTTAGGAATCCAGGGTGAAATCACCCCTTTTGCCGAAAACGCGCTGACGGATGCTTACACCCAGGCCAGCACGTCAGGCACACGGGCTGTCGTCCTGAACTTCAGCGATCTGGAGTATATGAACAGCGGCGGAATTGGTTTGCTGGTCACGCTCCTTATTCGGGCCAACCGCCAGGGCCAGCAGCTGCTGGCCTGTGGGTTAAATGAGCACTACCGGCACATCTTCGAATTGACCCGGCTGAACGAAGCCATTCACGTCTACGATACCGAAGCTGAGGCGCTGGCCGCCGCAGGTTAGACGATTAGAGATTAGCGGGAAGCTCACATTTCGGGCGACAGGCAGGTAATAAACGCAAGCTTGATCCGCCGCGAATAAAACAGGAAGACAATGAAAAATGAGCCCATCAATTATCCAGGCCGACCGCGAAAGACCTGACAACGTTGCCCACTGGGCCCAGCCTGTCAGCAGGCTCAATGTGTCGGATGTTCCGTCAGAGGCACTTAACCTAACTGTGGAGGGGCACCAAGTAGCCGGGGCGTTGCAGGGTTTCGGCCCGATGTGGCAGAAGACCTATGGGCTCCGTCTTAGCGGTGTCCCGGTCACGCCGGCCGGGGTTGTCCGCACCTGGAAAGAGAACTTCCCCAAGTTTTGGCCGACAGGTCATCGCTTCTACGACTCGATGACAGGTATTGCGCCGGGCGATGTGGCCGTGCTGAACTTGGCCGGCCCTAGCGGGGTTACCGGACCAGGGGGTCTGCCGCTCATATCCACTGGGATTATGGTCAGCTATGCCGATGACGAGTTCTTTACCTTTATGAGTGCGGAAGGTCAATCATTGATGACCAGGTTCATCCTCATCGATGGGGTGGCGTCTCCTCACCTCCCGGATTGTCGCTCAACAAATCCCGCACTACGGTTTCAAGCGTTTTGGACTGCGCCCGCACTTTGACCATCTCTATTTGCTGTGGTGAAAGCTGTGCTTCTAGCTTATCACGAAGCGGTTCAACCTGATCTTTGGCGTCTTGTGTGCTGGCGGGATGTTGTAAGACAAGCAGGACTATTTCGAATACCATTTGATTATCGTCTCCCGGAGCGTGTAGCTTGGCAAGACCAGCCAGCGCATCCAGTACATTGGGATGAGCACAGGTGGAAAAAGCAATGTGGCAAGCCCGGGTAAAGCTTTTCCGGGCCTGAGCGTTGTCACCTGACGCTAATGCAAAGTGGCCTAGTAGGTTGAGTGCTCGCGATAGCGCCCAGGGATCGCCAATTTCGGAATAGAGTTCGACACTCTCATTAGCCAGTCGATGCGCCTCTGCCTCCTCTCCAGTGCTATGGGCCAGGAGGGCCAACCGTTCGAGCATCAGACCTATGCCGAACCGGTCGCCGGTCTCCATGGCGAACTGTAATCCCTCGCGCAATAAATGCTGCACCTCGCTCATCCGGCCCAAAGTCTGAGCCGTACGGCTGAGAAAACTGCCTGTGACAGAGATGAGGCGTGGGTCACCCAGGGCGCGGCAGCGCGTCAGGGCCTCGCTGAGCAACCGATACGCCTCAGGATAGGCGCCCTGATCATGCCTCACCACGCCCAAGAATGCGCTGAAGAGGCCAAGTTGCCAGGGGTGTTCCAAGGCACGGCTTAACGGCAAACTTTCCTGCAAAGAACGGGCCGCTTCCTCGAATTGCCCCATAAACCAGCATACTAGTCCATAATGGGCCAGCGCATGAGCGAGCAGGCCCGGTTCGTGAAGTGGTCGCAGGAGAGCGACACTTTCCCTCAAAAGTGCTGCCGCTTCGGCATTGCGCCCCTGCCGCAATAAGAAGAAGCCCTGGTGGGCCATAAGTTCACCCAACATACCTTTTAGACGTCGTTGTTCGGGGACGTCGTCAGTCAAGCCTAACTCAGCTAAGTGTGTTCGAACCATTTTTACACCGCGCGATAAGACAGCTTCTCCTTCTTGGAAATAATTTCGCAGCTCATAGAAATACCACAGTGCCCAGCCCGCGCGTCGTATCAGTTCAAACTGCTGCTCGGCCACGGCCCAATCCCAGGCGGCGCGAAGGTTATCGATTTCGGTGTTAAGTTCGGCCAGGGCATCTTTCTGGCGATGGCTTTTCAAAACCAACTCATGCTCGCCCAGCAATCTCAAGTAATAGTGGCTATGCCGGTCACGGGCCGCACGCTCTTCGTGCGGTTCCTCTGCAAGTTGCGCCGCAGCATACTGCCGGATGAGGAAGTGTAGACTATAACGTCCCGTGACGGCGCGTTGTAACAGCGATTTGTCTCCCAGGGATGATAAAATTGGCAATGTCGCCTCCGTGACCTGCTCGGCGGCCTCTCGCCAAAAGCCTCCCCGAAAAACCGACAACTGACGCAAAACCTGTCGCTCCTCCTCATCTAGCAGGTTCCAGGAGTGATTGAACGCGGCCCGCAGGCTGCGCAGCCGGGCCGGTACGTCGCGGGCCGAAGTGGTCAGAAAATCCAGGTTGCGTTCGATCTCCTGGGCAATCTCCTGGCAGGAGAGAACGCGTAGCCAGGAGGCCGCCAATTTGATGCCCAGCGGCATGCCTTCCATTGAGCGGCAGATGCGCCCGATCTCAACCTGGTTGTGCCTGGTGAGTTGGAAGCCGGACCGCACCCGCTGTCCACTCTCTACGAACAGGGTGACGGCTGGGAAGCAAGCCAGGGAACTAGTCTCTAGCTCGGCCTCGACAGGCGGCAGGTCTTCCGGGTAAGGCAACCCCTCGATTTCGAGCAGCCATTCCCCCTGCAAATTCAACCGCTCTCGCGAGGTGATCAGCAGTTTTATACCGACGGCGTGCTGCAAAATGTCGACCACCAGCGCATCATCCCCCTGGTCCCCCCCTCGTGTCCCGCTCTCAGGGAAGGAAAGCGGGGGAGACAGAAGATGCTCAAAATTATCAAGCAGCAACAGCATTTGCTTCTCTCTCAGGTAGTGAAGGAGTTGTGTTTTGGAGGCCTCTGGGCCGTGAAAGGTAAAGCCGATGGCATCGGCGATGGTCGGGACGATAAATTCAGGCGAACTGAGCGGAGCCAAAGAGAC
>JBFGLD010000676.1:0-4278 GCA_041576335.1 Anaerolineae bacterium
GCTCTTCAGCGTGACAGGAGGTGCAGCCCCTTTGTTCAAACAAGCGCCCACCGACAACGGCCAGGGGCTCACCTGAGTCACCGCCCAGCCAGTTTTGGTATTCACTTTGTTCCATAACGACGATACTTCCGCCCATCACCGAGTGGTCGGTGCCACAATATTCAGCACAAAACAGGTGGTATACTCCTGTTTTCGTTGCCTCAAACCAAAGGCTGGTGTAACGTCCGGGCAAAACATCCTGTTTAACGCGGAAAGCCGGGACATAGAAGTCGTGGATCACGTCCTGTGAGGTCATTATCAGCTTAACGGGTTGGTTGATCGGGATGTGAAGCTGGTTGATCTCACCCTTACCCGAAGGGTGTTGAGCCTGCCACATCCATTGTTTAGCTATGATATAGATTTCAAGCGCGTCAGCCGGAGCGGTTGCGTAATTGTAATACACCACTGCCGACCAGCTAAAGATGCCCATCGCCAGCAGAAAAGGAATAAAAGACCAGGTGAATTCGACCTTAAGGCTTTCGTGAATTTGTTTAGACCGGTTTACAGTTCTGCCCTGCCGGTAATTGATCGCAAAAAAGATGATAAAGCCTGCCACCGGAACAGCAAATATCAAAACGAGGGCAAGCATTACGAAAAAAATCGCGTCGATTTGGGTGGCAATCGTCGAAGCCTGCTCGGGGAAGAATGGAAATTCGTCCATAAATTCAAAACCTCTTTTTACTATGCTTTGAAAGAAACTGGGCTGCCTGGGCTGCCAAATTTCTAGCCTTAATGGTCAGCGCTAGCGGGTGACCAACTGCCTCGTAAACAATGAAATATACCTTTAGCCGGTCATGACGAGACGGCCTTGGGTCGGTCGCGACGGAGCATAAAGAATAAGAGCCCGCCAATCACAGCTATGGTCATTCCCCCGATCACCCGAATGATGTTCATAATAAAGAAGGTATATTCACCGGAAACAGGGTCGTAGTGGTAGCATAGAAGCAGGAGCTGGTCAGTCACCGAACCGATTCTGTTAGCCGCAGCCTCGACTAAACCTAACCGCAAATCTTGGGCAGGATAGTCAATTCCGTAAAAGTAGCGCGAAATTTTGCCGGCCGGGGTAACGACTACAATGCCGCTGGGATGAAGGTACTGCTCGATGTTGGAGTCGTAGGTGTAGCGAAAACCGATCGCATCTGCCAATTGGGCAATCGAGGTTTCCTCTCCTATCAGAAAATTCCAGCCTTCGTCGGACATGGAGCGACCGTATTCCATGACCGAAGCGCGGCGCTTCATTTCGGCAATGCCGGGCGTCTCGTTCGGGTCAATACTAACGAGAACGAGTTCAAATTCTTCACCCACAGAAAAGTCTAACGCTCTGAGGCTTTCAAATAGACCGTTGCGCACCAACGAGCAGAGCATCGGGCATTCATAATAGCCCAGCACCAGAATCACCGGCTTTTCTCCAAAGTAATCACCAAGCCGGACCGCTCGATCGGTTGAGTCGGTAAAGGTTAAATGCAGGGGAACTTGTTCATCAAGTTTTTGCTCAAAACTCACCTGGCGAATTAGGTTTTGAGGCAGATTTTCCTGCGCCAAAACCCGGTCCATGTTGCTAAGCGACAAGATGGCGACCAAACTGAGCAATATGATGTATAATTTGTGGAGACTTACCTTATGAAAAAACATACAAGCAAATATCTTCCTAAGAAACTGTAATTTTGCAGGGAATAACGTAATAGAATTTACATCTTTTTCAAATCGATCGAAAACTTGAGCCTTACCGCCGGCTAATAACCGGTCCGATTCGGTGTGGACGCGAAAAATTTCACAATAGGTTGACTATCTGGCCGGTTCTTCTTGTTCCGCCAGCAACTCGATCGCCCGCTCAATAGGAATTCTGACAATGCCCCCATCACGATCGACCCACTCGTAGCTGGTGAGAATAGCATCTTCTCGCTCGCGCAGAATTCTAAGTTCTTCCTCTGCCGTGGCTCGGTCAATTAGGTTTGGCTGGAGCCGCGGTGGTGGTGGCGTCGGGCGCAATTCGATAAGCGGGAGCGGCGTCGGCTCTGTCTCGACCCGAATGGTATTAAATGTCCCCAATAGCCAGAAGGTTAAAGACATGGCGATCACGATCAGCACAAAAATCGACGCGATCGCAATGGCCACCCACTTGGTGTTGACATCCCTACGCTCATATTCAATATCAGGATTGGTCAAAGGTAGGTTATTCGAAGCGTTCGATTCACTCATGCCCTGGTCCCTCCTGAAAACGGGGATCGTGCAGCGGCAATATGGATTTTCGCTTCAGCTGCCAGGTGAAAAAGGCAATCCAAATGCCGCCGATAGCGATGGGTGTAACCACGTCGAGCCAATGTATCTGCAGGCCCAGCGGATGAAACGCCGGCATTACCAGCCAGAATATAGCCACCAACTGCATAAAAACAACTAAAACGGCAATCGTGGTCAAGATCCGCACATTGCGTTTGGCCCAGCGCCCTAACAGCAAGGCAAAGGGTAAGGCAAAGTGGAACAAGATCAGGGCCACAGCGATCCACTGCCAGCCGCCCTGAGTGCGTTTGATATACCAGGTGATCTCCTCTGGAACGTTGCCCGACCAGATAATGAGGAACTGTGAAAAGGCAATATAGACCCAAAAAACGATAAAAGCTAATAAAAAGTTACCAAGGTCATTGTAGATATTGCCTGAAATCCATTTGGACAGCGGCTCATAGTTGGCCAGGAGCGCGGTCAAGATAATGGCAAAGGCAATCGCGAGCAGGGCCTGGCCGGCAATAAACAACACCCCATAAATTGAGGAGAACCATTCCGGTTCAAGCGACATCATCCAATCAAAAGCGGCAAAGGTGGCCGTCAAAACATAGAGGATCAGGCCGGGAGCGCTGAGAATCTTGAGCCGCCGGCTCAAGCCAGGCGCAGCCGTTTCATCCTGCTCCAGCGACCATCGGTTCAGCAAATAGGCCAGGCCGATCCAAATCACAAAATAAAAGACTGTGCGTCCGATGAAGAAGGGCACGTTTAGGTATGGCTCTTTGTGAACTAACAGTTCAGACTCGGCCACCAACTCCGGCCGGGCCCACAGGTAAAGCTGACTGATCCCAAAAAGAATAGGGATGAATAGCAGCGCCATCAGCGGCAGCGTCATGGCGCCTGTCTCGACCAAGCGCCGGATGGTGAAACCCCATTTCCCCCCGACGATATGGTACAGCATTGTCGCGGCAAAACAACCCAGGGCAATCGACAACCAAAACAGGTAACCAAACAAATAGGATTGGAAAAACTGTTCCTGGCTGATAAAAACGCCGGCTACACAAGCAACCAGGCCAATGATCCCGACAATCAACGCCTGTTGTTGAATACGATTCAACTGCGGATGCAGTGCCTCACTCTGGTTCATGGGACTCCTCTACTCTGGGTCGAGATTCTAATTGCTGGCGTTCCTCTTCCGACAAGAGGTCGACGGGAAAGTCCTGGCTCAGTTGCAGGGCTCGAATGTAGGCCACAATGGCCCAGCGATCCGCCGGCCGCACCCGAGAGCCGTAACTATACATTGCCCCGAAACCCTTTGAAATCACGTCATAATAATAGCCATCGGGTTGCTGACGCACCCTATCGAGGTGAAAGGAAGGAGGCTGCTGAAACCCGCGCTGTACGATCATGCCCTCGCCGTTGCCGACCCGACCGTGGCAGGGGGAGCAGAATACATTAAAACGTTCTTGCCCGCGAAGTAACGTCTCGCGGTTAACTTCAATTGGAATGGTTTCAACAAATTCACCATTGACCTGGCCTGTGAAAAAGGCTTCATCCATCATCATCGCTCCCCATTCACCCCGAGGCACGGTATGGGGCGGGAGAGGACGAGAGGCGGCTCCATTCTCGAAGAGGGTGCTGGGCACCAGCGGCCGATAATAGGGTTGCTGACGCATGTGCAGCGGAACAACATCGCAGCCGCTGATAAAGACCAAGGCAATGGCCAGAATTAGGATGGAAACCTTAAAGTTTGCTTTTGCACGATGATCAGTCAATTGTTTTCCCGCTGTCATTCGACATCTGTCCTTGGTCTATTCATAAATTTTGGTGTCCCCCTGTTCCACTTCATAGACTCCTTGGGGCTCCAGGCTCTCGAGGAATTTTCTGGTTTCTTTCGGATCAAATTTGGGGTCGGTGACCATAATACACAAGAAAAACTTGTCGCGCGAAGCCAGTTCAAAATGGGGCACATTAAATACCGGATGATAAGGCATTGGCAGCTTGTTCAAGGCCAGCATGCCA
>JBFGLD010000677.1:0-4275 GCA_041576335.1 Anaerolineae bacterium
GTTTCGGCAGCCGGGGTCTCGTCAAGTCGTTTGCGAACTAAGTCGTCGTCAGAGGTGGAGATAAGCCAATCCTTGGCTGACATTCCCTCTGCGCCTTCGGGGCGATCTTCGTCGACAGCGCTCAAGTCGATACCTTCTTCAGCCAACAGCCGCTCTATATCTGAGACACCAACGTCCTCAGCAGGTTGAGATCTCGGGGCGGGTGGGGCGGATTTAGCCTCCGGGCTGGGGGGTGTTTCGGCAACCGGGGCCTCGTCAAGTCGTTTGCGAACTAAGTCGTCGTCAGAGGTGGAGATAAGCCAATCCTTGGCTGACATTCCCTCTGCGCCTTCGGGGCGATCTTCGGCCACGGTATTCAAGTCGATGCCTTCTTCTGCCAACAGCCGCTCCAAATCTGACATACTATCATCGTCAGCCGGTTCTTGTTTGGTAGAGGTGGGGCCTGAATCGGCAGCCGTGCCCTTTGTTTCGCCTTTGGGAGAGGCTCCTTTTCCAGATCGAATCGCTTTTAACCAATCAGGAGCTTTGTCCTCATCAAACGCACTCTCGCCCGCGGAGGTAGCTGTTTTCATCCAATCTGGGGTTGGCCCATCAACCGGCGACTCGATTTCGTTTTCATCCGAGTCGTGCTCAGGTTGTACATCTGATAAATCATTCATGATTTCTTACACTTAGATTTAATTTGTGCCGAGTATGGTTCAGCCAATAGTCTGAGGGAACCTTAAGAGATTGACGCAGCTAACCATAATGTATTATGCCTTGATTCAAACGAAATGTCAATGGGGTTGTTTTAATTGACCATGAATTAGGGCCTAAGGCAGCCAGGGCAAAAATCCTAAAATTCGGCTCTTTGCTTCGTTGCAAAATCCTTAATTTAATGGTAAATTTATAATTTAACCTTTTAACCGGCAAGTGACCCCTATCACATCGGTTTAAAAAGCTAGACGGATAGCCAGAAAATAAGAAATGACCCCAAAAAACCTGATTGTTCGAGGCGCAAGAGAGCACAATTTAAAAAATATTAATCTTGAGGTTCCCCGTGACCAATTAATCGTAATTACCGGGCTATCGGGAAGTGGTAAGAGCAGCCTGGCTTTCGACACGATTTATGCCGAGGGACAGCGACGTTATGTGGAAAGTTTATCTGCCTATGCCCGCCAATTTCTTGGTCAGATGGATAAGCCAGATGTGGATCAGATCGAAGGGTTAAGCCCCGCAATTTCGATTGATCAAAAGGGGGCCAGTCATAATCCGCGATCGACTGTTGGCACCGTAACCGAAATTTACGATTATTTGCGATTACTTTTTGCCCGTATTGGCACACCCCACTGCCATATATGCGGGCGCGAGGTCAATGTGCAGACCACTCAACAGATCGTCGACGCAATTGTGGCGAAACCTGATGGCAGCCGCATTATGATTTTGGCCCCACTCGTGCGCGAGCGTAAGGGTGAACACAAAGCCGTCTTTGATGATATTCGCAAAAGCGGCTTTGTTCGCGTGCGTGTGGATGGTGAAATCAGAGACTTGGATGAGACTATCGAACTGGAACCTTATAAACTTCACACGATCGAGGTTGTCATCGATCGTCTCATAATCCGATACGACGAAGCGGGCCACAGTGACGTCGCCCGCCTGGCCGACTCGGTCGAAACGGCTCTGAAATTGGGCAACGGGGCCTTGCTTGTTTATGACGTTACGAACCCGGAAAAGCCTTGGGATCGACTTTTTAGCGAACATTTCGCTTGCCTTAACTGCGGTATCAGTCTCCCGGAGATCGAGCCCCGTACTTTTAGCTTTAACAGCCCGCACGGTGCTTGCCCCACCTGCGATGGATTAGGGGTGAAATTGGAGGTTGATCCCGAGTTAATCCTCAACTTGGATAAAACGCTGGCCGGAGGCGCTATCAGGCCTTGGGCAAAGTATAGCCAAAGTCAAAAAAAAGGGTATTATGCGCAACTCATTGCCGCCGTGGCTCATTTCTACGGTTTGCCGGAGCAGATACCACTGTCCGATTTTACGCCAAAACAAAAGGATCTCATTCTTTACGGTGGTAAAGCAAGTGACAAAATCAATATCAGTTATCAGAACGCCGAGGGGGGCCTGCGGACATATGCCACCACGTTTGAAGGGGTGATTCCCAACTTGCAGCGCCGCCATAAGGATGCGAACAAGGCCAATAATCAGCAAATTACGAGTGAAATTGAACGGTATATGTCGACTCGTACCTGCCCGGCTTGCGGTGGTTATCGTCTGCGGCCCGAGGCATTAGCTGTGACGATTGCCGGGTTGGGTATTAATCAAGTGAGCGAATTTGCCATTAGTGAGGCCCTGGGTTGGTTTAAGGATTTGGCAGCGCCCGAGAAAATTGTGCCGCAAACAGCAGTGGAAACGCCTTTGATAAGCCAAAATGGTCGTGCTAAGCTTATGCCCTCGGCCCAACTCACCGAACGACAGCAGCTGATCGCCCATCAAATTCTAAAAGAAATTGTTGCCCGTCTGCAATTTATGCACGACGTGGGCCTGAGCTACCTGACCTTGAGTCGAGCAGCAACGAGCCTGTCCGGCGGGGAGTCGCAGCGCATTCGCCTGGCGACGCAAATTGGCTCACAATTAATGGGCTGCCTGTATATATTGGATGAGCCCAGCATTGGTCTGCATCAACAGGATAACAAACGCTTGATTAAGACATTGAATGGAATTCGTGATCTGGGAAACACGGTGTTAGTTGTAGAGCACGATGAAGAGACGATGCTTAGTGCCGACTGGCTCGTTGAAATGGGACCAGGTGCGGGAAAGAATGGTGGTGAAATAGTTTGGTCGGCTCATCGGGACAATTTTTTAAGAGAAAGCACATCGCTAACGGCTCAGTATTTGCGCGGTGAACGGCAAATTCCTCTTCCTGCAGAGCGCCGTCTCGGCAATGGCAAGGAAATTTTGGTCCGAGGTGCCAAGGAAAATAACTTAAAGAGTATTGACGTTGCTTTTCCATTGGGCAAATTTATCTGCGTGACCGGGGTCAGCGGCAGCGGAAAGAGCAGCCTGGTCATCGATATTCTCTATAAAAAACTGGCCCAATTAATGTACCGGGCCGTAGCAAAACCGGGACGCCACGACCGGATTGACGGCATCGAATTTATCGATAAAGTGATCGACATCGATCAAAGCCCAATCGGGCGGACTCCTCGTAGTAATCCGGCCACGTATACCGGCCTTTTTGGCCCTTTGCGCGACTTGTACGCCAGTTTGCCCGAGAGCAAGCTACGTGGCTATAAAGCAGGTCGCTTTAGTTTCAATGTGAAGGGCGGGCGCTGTGAGGCCTGCCAGGGGGATGGCATTATTAAAATTGAGATGCAGTTTTTGCCCGACGTGTATATTCCTTGCGAGATTTGTCACGGTAAGCGCTATAACCGGGAAACTCTGCAAATCAAATATAAAGGAAAGAATATTTCTGAAGCTCTCGATATGACGGTCGAAGAGGGGATAGAATTTTTCTCTAATATTCCGCCAATTCGTAATAAGCTGGCCACCCTCCAGGCCGTCGGCTTGAGTTATATTACCTTAGGCCAACCTGCCACCACGTTGTCGGGTGGGGAGGCCCAGCGGATCAAGCTTTCCAAAGAACTGAGCCGGCGCTCGACCGGCAAAACCTTATACATCTTAGATGAGCCGACCACCGGCCTTCATTTTGCCGACATCGAACGGCTGCTGGCTGTTTTGAGCCGCTTGGTAGACGGAGGCAATACGGTGATTGTTATTGAGCACAATCTAGACGTTATTAAATTTGCAGATTGGGTTATTGATATAGGGCCGGAGGGCGGTCACGGCGGGGGACGGGTAGTGACGGCCGGTACGCCAGAACAGGTTGCTGCTAACGAAGCCAGTTATACCGGCCAGTGGCTAAAGAAGATGCTCAAAGCCAAGATGATTTAAGCGATCAACACAGCTTGGAATACCTTAAGGCCATTCGACCGCGCGTTGTTCTAGGGGCGCGGTCACGATATCGCCGAGAGGTGATCCGTTGGGCGCTTCTCCGGTCTGGCGCATAATAGCTACCCGCCAACTGATGAGGCCGGCCACGGGCCGCTGCGCTTTAGCAATGCGCCAACTGGACTGCTTTACCCAATGCTCAGTAGAAGTGCCGTCCGGCCATTCTAACTGTAATACATAATATTCGTTATCAGCAAGCAGACCCGTAGCTAACCAGGTAAAAAGCAATGTTGAATCGGTTACAACCTCGTTGTCAGTCGGGCTGAGTAAATCCGGTGGAGGATA
>JBFGLD010000678.1:0-4272 GCA_041576335.1 Anaerolineae bacterium
AACCGACATTCTTGAATAGGTGCAGTTCTTCACTACCCACCGGTAGGCCGGCATAAAGGCGAAAGTTGCCTCGCTCGGCCGTGCGGATACAGAGGTGGGTAAGTAACCGCTGCCAGCTGGCATGACTGCCGTTGCCCGCATCTAGCGAGGGTGACATAAAAACAACATCTCGCTCAGGCCGCCCCGGCCGGGCACGCATTTGAGCTAAACCCAGGAGCGAACCATTTTCATCTTGCTGATTGAGTATAAAGGTGGATGGACCGACATGGGGCGAAAAGATGCTGTCGATTAGCACCGATTTCAGAGGGGAGCGTGGATGAGTTAACTGCTCCTCAACGTCCAAAGAGATGCCAACCTGTTGAAGACGCGCTACAAGCCGTACGTCGCGCAAATGGAAGGGTCTAATCAATTCTCTATCTCAGTTTGCAATGCCGCACCATGATTACGGGTCACAAAAAATGATGTGACGACCGGGCGTTGGGCATTTAAGTCAACGCTTTGCTGATCCAAGCTCGTAATTTGAACGTTTCGGATCATTCTAATGCGTCGGTTTTTTTTTGGTATTCGGGTATTCCCTAAACTCTCTTTTTGAGTGGATTTCAATTAGATATTTAGTTTTCATCCAGCCATACCCTGACACTGATAATTGTACACAGGATGATTGAGCTTGGCAAGTAAGATTTTGTATGAATAGTCGTGGTGAATTCAGTAAATGGAAGAATGACGGCTTCGAGTGGGCGAGACCGCGCTCGCTGCATTATTCTAACCTAACATAATGCTGCTTGTGTATACTCGCGAAGCAGAGTAAAATTTAAGAAAGACCGGTGGTTGATTAGCCGAATAGTTTATGTTCCTGTTTGTTCGTGGTATACTGGGTCCAACATAATCCCTGTTCGGTAAAGATGACATTGCAACCACTGGAAAATTTACCAGCTTTTATGGGGAGGCATATTTATGGCATTGACCACCATTGCAGCAGACAAACATTACTTGAAAAATCCAAAGGGGCATCCATTTTTTGTTTGTGGTGTCAATTACACCGGGTACTTCGACCGAGCCTGGAAAATGTGGGAAGCCGACCGATATGACTCAACGCTCATTGCCCGTGATTTTCGCAAAGCTCAGCATAGCGGCTTTAATACGATTCGTCTGTTTATCCATTGGGCCTTGATCCAAGATATACGCAAGAATAATTTTACCAAATTGGATGAAACGCTCTCGCTTGCTCAGGATCACGATCTGTTGGTCATGATAACGCTGAATGACGCCCATTTGCTTGATATGACACAGGTTAGTGAAATCGATGCTAAAATTGCGGCGCGCTACAAAGAGGTACCAACGGTTTTTGCCTACGACTTAGAAAACGAACCCGTTTTTTACAACCTGGCCGCTGCCACTTACTCTAAAGACTCCCCACCGCCCATCCAATCCAGCCGGCTGGTCGATCATTATGGGGAAAAGGTTAAACGGGGAGCCGTTGCCGATTTGCAGCGCCAGCGGCGAATACCCCCTCATCTTGATCAGGAAGCAGCCTATTACTATATCAATGCGCTTCATCTATTTTTAGACTATGATGCGGCCATAAATGCCTTTGTCAACCAGGGCAAGGGTACGCTGGTAGACTTTATGCTTTCGGCTGAGGCTGAGCCGTGGTATACCCTAATTGAGGTTCTCGATGGCACCGTTGAAACGTGGCTCCGTGCCCGGATAGACCCAATTCGGGCGGCTGGCTGCCCGCAGCTGTTGACAGTTGGTTGGAATTGGCTTCATTTTGCCGGGCTTCCGGCCAACCGGCTGCTTGATCTTCAGCAATATCACAATTATACCCCACTTTCGCTCGGTGGTTTCAATACCAATGTCCGACACCTTGAGAGTTTGCAGCGGGCTTTTCCAAAGCATCCTATTATCTTTGGCGAGTTCGGCTGGAGTAACCAATCCAGCCGAGAGCCGGGCAGTAGCCGGTCGATTCACCCTGAACTGACCGCGCTTTACGAGGCAGCCACACTGGCGTATCTGAGGGCAAATGGCTTCGCCGGAGGCATGAAGTGGATGCTCAATGATGTCACTCAAGTGTCTAACCCTTATGAAGCCAGTTTTGGTGTTTTTCAGGGTGGTGATGTGCCCAAACCCATTCGCGCCCTAATCCAACGTTTTGATCAAACCTGGCCGCCGGTTGACGAGGCGCTTGGCTTCAAACTATTGCGTGAGGTTGAGGCCGGCTTTTCGTACCGCCTTGATTCACCGGGCCAGGTCACAGTAGGGGGATATCTTTATCAAGATGATGCCCTTAGTTGGCGCGGCAACGGCATTGCTCATTGCTTCATCAGGCAGGAAAATCAGGAATTATTCATCGAGTCGCATGGAGCGGGCCGTCTATCCATCGATCCTTGGGATTTGATATCTGACTGGGATCGAGCGCACGAGGCCGATGTCTATCTTGTTTACGGCCAGAGTTTGCGCTCTCGCCAACTCCGCTTTGGCGCAGGGCAGAGCGTTGTGATAGACGTGCGTCCCGGGACACAATATGCTGTGTCTATGGGAGCGAGAGCACCAGCCCAACCGCCGCCTGAAGGTACGCCGGTGATAGACCCCCAACCCGGCGAGCATGTTTTACTGCTCGGTGATTTTGAGAAATATTTGCAGAGTGCCCTAACTTATATTCGCCGCTTTGCGCCGGATTTTACCTTTGCCGCGGATGAGGTGGCCGGCCGCTGGGCCTACGTCAGCGTGATCGCCCCACCTGACCAAATACCTGATGTCATTCTGGAAAATATTCGTGGTACTGGTGCCGTGCTGGTAGAGCGAGTCGTGGCCGACACCCCTGCCGAAACCGAAGCCATGCTGAATGAATTAGCCCAGCGCGGTCAGCGCTTCCTCAGTGTGTTCGCCCCCATCCCTCCTCAAGAGGAGCCACCGGTTGATATGGACGAACCCGTTTCCTCGCCTGACGGTCCGGTCGAAACTTACGTCGTACAGCCAGGTGATTCCTTGGGAAAAATCGCCAGACATGTATACGGTGACGTTCGCTTGTGGCCTCTCATTTTTGAGGCCAACAAAGACAAAATCTCCGATCCGGGCCTGATTCGGGTGGGGATGACGCTGAACATTCCGGAGCAGGCGTAAACAGCTATGTCCGATAATGTATTTGATACCCTTAAAGAACGGGGCTTTTTTGCCCAGGTTACGGACGAAGAAGCCGTTCGCCGAAAATTGGCTGAAGAAAAAGTAACGTTTTACATTGGTTTTGACGGCACCGCCGACAGCCTGCACGCAGGAAGTCTGGTCACAATTATGGCTATGATGTACCTGCAGCGGGCTGGACACCGCCCGATTGGGCTGGTGGGTGGGGGAACAACTATGGTTGGTGACCCCAGCGGCAAAACTGAGATGCGGCAGATGCTTTCGACCGATACCATCGAAGCCAACGCCCAGAAATTGCATGCCCAGCTCAACCACTACCTCCACTTCGATGCGGGCCAGGCTATCGCCGAAAACAACGCCAACTGGCTGCTTGATCTCAATTATATTACGTTTCTGCGCGAAATTGGACGCCATTTCAGCGTGAACCGGATGCTGACGGCGGAAGCTTACAAGCAGAGATTGGAGAAAGGGTTGAGTTTTATCGAATTTAATTATCAATTGCTGCAAGCCTACGATTATTTAGAACTCTATCGCCGCTACAACTGTACTCTGCAAATGGGCGGAGATGACCAATGGGGCAATATTTTGGCCGGCGTAGATTTGATCCGGCGCATCGAAGGAGCCACGGTTCATGCTATAACCTACCCTCTGCTCACGATGGCCGGCGGAGCCAAGATGGGGAAAACAGCTGAGGGGGCCATTTGGCTCGATCCTGTTAAATTGAGTCCCTACGAATTCTACCAGTATTGGATTAATTCTGATGACCGCGACGTTGAAAAATTGTTAAATATTTTTACCTTTTTGCCGCTGGAGGAGATCGGGCGATTGGCGGCATTAGAGGGGGCTGAGATCCGTGAAGCAAAGCGAATTCTGGCCTTCGAAGCGACCCGGATTACCCACGGCGAAGCCGAAGCTCGTGCAGCGGCAGAAGCAAGCCAGGCCGCCTTTGAGCAGCAAGGCGACCTCAGCGCGATGCCGACGACGACCATTCCCCGCAGCAGGTTAGTAGCCGGTTTAGGTATTTTAGAAATTTTTGCCGAGGTCGGTCTAACCAAGTCGCGGGCGGAAGCTCGGCGGATGCTTCAGCAAGGAGGCGTTTATGTCAATGATCACCGGGTTGAGCAGGTCGAG
>JBFGLD010000679.1:0-4269 GCA_041576335.1 Anaerolineae bacterium
TGGCTGCCGTGCCACTTGGTCAGGCGATCGAGCGTGATCGACATTACCCCCTCCGCTTACCGCTGGTGGAAGAGCGCCGGCCCGTATAATTCAACAGCAGAAAGAAGATTACAAAGGAAAGCAAGGCCAATACGGCCGCCACCGCATTGGCTGCGGCAATATTGCCGGCCTCAAACTGGGCGAAGATGTAAAGCGGCGCAGTTTGCGTCCGCAGCCGGAGATTGCCGGATACCAAGATAGTAGCCCCAAATTCGCCCAGCGAGTGGGCAAAGGTCAGCAGGGTGCCGGTAAACAACCCCCCACGCAGGACCGGTAAGATGACATAACGGAATGTTTGCCAGCGATTTGCGCCGATAGTATAAGCCGCCTCCTCGTAGGTGGCTTCAAGCTCATCCAGCAGCGGCTTAATCGTGCCGAGCATATAGGGAAAGGTGACAAATAGGTGGGCCAGCAAGACACCAACTGGGGTGAACATCGGCTGCAGGCCGGTCGGTTCCAGCAGCCGGCCCAACAGTCCAATTGGGCCCCACAGCAGAAGCAGCGAGGTGCCCACAACAACCGTCGGAATGGCAACCGGCAGATTGACGATGATGCCCAGGGGACGTTCGCCGGGGAAGTGATACTTACTTAAAACATAGGCACTGTAGGTGCCGAGGAAGGCGTTGACCCCGGCCGTGGCAAAGGCAATGAGCAAGCTGAAGCGGAGTGCGAACTGGGCATCGGGGCTGCTCAGCGCCGCCAGGAATTCGGCCAGGCCACCTCGAAAAGCAAAGAAAAAAATGGCCGCCAGCGGTAAGAGAATCAGCGGCAGCAGCACCAATACCAGTACTCCCACCGGTACCAAAGCCGCCGGGCGCTGCCGGCCGCGAAGAGCGAACAGATCAAACGTTATTGTCCTCATCGTCCTAACTCCGGTAAAACTTGATTTTTCCAAACCCCATCCACAATTTCTTGTTTGGCCCGGGTCCAGCCTCCGAAATCGCCGATTAGAAAGGGATCGGGAATCGACCCAAAGGCCGGATTGGCCAAATTTAAACCTTCATCCACGCTGCGAAAGCCGTACCGTACAAAAAGGCGCTGCGCCGGCTCGCTCCAGAGAAAGGCGACGAAGGCCTCAATTAAATCCCGCTCCTCCGGTTCGACGTTACGTTCAATCACGACCAGCGTATGCTCACTAAGGATCGTGCTGGAAGGATAGACCAGCTCGGCCTGAAGCCGGCCGCGCGCCTGATCCCATAAGGCTTCTTGCTCGTAGGTGATGAGCGCATCACCAAAGCCGTTCTCAAACTGGGTCCGCGCAGCTCGAGCTGAGGAGGCCTGAGCCACAACATTACGCCAAATGCCCAGTAACATCGCGTGGCCTGCCTGCGACCGATCCGAAGATTCCGGCGCGTGGCGTACAGCCGCTCCATATTCGGCTATGATGGCCCAATTCGCGCCGCCGGAAGTTAAGGGATCGGGATGAACCACGCCGATGTGAGGGCGGGCCAGGTCGGCAAAATCACCAACCTGCTTCGGATTTCCCGGACGTACCAAAATAATAAAGGGCGTGCGATTGACCACGCCCTGATGAGGCAGGCTGCGCCAGCTCCGGGGCGGGGTGACTCCCGCCTCGCTGAGCCGCTGCGCATCTAATTCAAGGGAGAGCAGGGCCAGGTCAGCCGGAACGCCCATAACCATTTGATTGGTGATGGTTCCTGAGCCGGCGAAAGCACTGATAAACTCGACATATTCACCGGTTTGGGCCTGCCACGTTTCCTGAAAGGCGGGAAAGATGGCCTGGGTCATCACCTCATTCAAAATGCTAAAACCGTAGAATACAACTGTTCGCGGCTGGCTTGGCTGCCCCGGTACGGGCAGCCAGGGCCACGAAGCGTAAAGGCCAAGCGATCCTAACAAAGCAATTGGCAGCAGACGCCGCAGCCGGCGGACGAATACCCTGCGTTTCAGCCTAAGTAGTTTCAGCATGGCCGGGCGTTTCCTTGGTCAAGCGCTGCATCATCGGGCCGCTGAGCAGTGACGTTACGAGCGCCATAATAACCAACCCCACAAAAATTCGTTGATCAATCAAACGATATTCCAGGGCTACGGAGGCCAAGATTATTTCCATTGCCCCTCGGGCATTCATGCCAAAACCGACGGCCAGGGCTTCCCGACGCTGCATGCCCCCCAGCCTGGCGCCGATGCCGGCCCCCAAGATTTTGCCCACGCAGGCAATGAGGAGGATCAACAGGACCAGGGGCCCATCAAAGTTGGCCGCAAAATCTGCCCTAAGCCCAATTGAGACAAAATACAACGGGGCAAAAAAACTAACTGCGAACTGATAGATACTCTCACGGGCCTGGTTTTCTTTTTCGAAGCTCTGACCGAGTGCAACACCCACCAGAAAAGCCCCAAATATTGCATGCAACCCGATTGTCTCGGCCAGGATTGCCGCCACTAACACCAAAACCGCCACAACCCCGATAAATCCGTTGGGCCACAGCATGGAAGAAGCTACCCAGTGCATGATCGGCTGCCCGAACCGGTGACCCAAAATCAGAATCAGGGCCGCGAAGCCCACCACCAAGCTGAGCGTAAGCCACACGCCTCTATCGGAACTGTTGGGCACCACGACACTCAGGATCACGGCAAAGAGTGACCAGCCGATCAGGTCGTTAATCGTTGCAGCCGTCATGACCACAAATCCGATTTCTTTTTGAATGAGATTGAGGTCGATCAAGACCCGAGCGATGACCGGCAGGGCGGAGATGGATAAGGCAGCGCCGATAAAGAGGGCGAAGATCATGGTTTGCTTTTCGGCTTGCGAACCCCATAGACCGGGCCAAAGAAGAACCGACGCGCCCCCCAGGGCAAAGGGGAGCAAAACGCCCATGACACTGGTCGAGACCACGGCCAAGCTTTTATGTCGCAAATGGATCAGGTTTACCTCAAGACCGGCTGCAAACAAAAAGAACAGCATCCCAATCTTGATTACGGCATCTAAGCCCAAAGCAGCCTGACCTTCAGACGGAAACAGCCAATTGAACGCTTCTGGCGCAAGTAGACCAAACACCGTCGGGCCCAAAAAAATGCCGCCGACCAGCTCACCCAGTACAGCCGGCTGGTGTAGCATCCGCATAACCTGCCCGGCGATAAGGGCCACCACAAGCATCGTGCAAATCTGGAGGAAAAACGAAATCAAATCGGAGTGTGCCATTAAATTCTTAGAGCTCTAAGGGAGCGAGACAGTCCCAAGGGGACAGCAACGATACCCGCAGGGCACAGGTAATGAAATTCAGGAACACAGAGAACGCGGAGAAGACTCAGAGATACACAAAGTTTTGCAATTGTTGCTCTGTGTTTCTCTGTGATGGCTGTGTGTAACTCCGTGTAACTTTATTTTCATAGGAAAGTGATGTACCTGCGTGAAATTTGGTGCGATAAGAAAAATGTAACGTGTGCCTTGTTCGTAATGCCTGGAGGCTAATTTCTCTTCTACAGCGGGCTTCGCCAGACCTCTCTTGCTCTGTAATCCGCGCTGAGGCCTACCCGGCCTTAATCCCGGCCAGCATGGATTAGCAGCACCGGAATACTAGCGCCGCGCGCCACCCGGTCGGCGACGCTGCCCATCAACCAGCGGCCAACACCCGACTGCCCGCGGGCACTGATTACGATCAAATCGATCTGGTTTATCTCGGCAAACCGAATGATTTCTACGTGGGGACGTCCCTCGAGTGTTGCCACCTGCACCGGAATATTGTGTTCCCGGGCCCGAAGCGCAATTTGCTGCAAATAATCGATCGCGAGCGTCGTGGTCAGTTCGTAAGCTTCGTTGACGATCGAACCGCTCAACCTGCGATCTTTTGGGAACAGCTCCAGAACCTTCAGTAGAAAAATTTCGGAATGAAAGCAGCCTGCCTGGGCCAGGGCGTGCGGCAGCGCTTCTTCAGCCAGATCTGAACCGTCCAGGGGGACCAAAATGCGTTTATACATCGTTCGTGTCTCCTTTAACCCGCCTATTAATATTATATCACCAGAAGGAGAAGAAGCGATAATAAGCCCGACAAAAATATCAAATAAGCCAGCAGACAGCCGACCACGGCCAGAAAGATGATAACCCTTTTCAGGCCACCCGACCAGGCATACATCGGTGGCAAACCATTTTCAGGTCGAACATCTTTGAAGATTTGCATTTACCGTACCTTCAAGTAAAGGGGACCGGACTCGCAGATATTGCGATCCGGCCTGGCAAATTTGGCTAAAAAAATGTGGAGTGCCGGTTTACCA
>JBFGLD010000680.1:0-4268 GCA_041576335.1 Anaerolineae bacterium
CCAGGTTTCGTTGTCCATACCAATTACCTCCTTAAATAGAATTAGTTTGTGGGAAAGTAAAGAAACCCAGTCAATCTGATGACATCCCAGCGCCTAGGACGTGAGCCGCTGACGCTTGATTATATAGTTGGCCGTTCCACCTTGAAGTTGGCGGTAACTACTTGGTTGATTGCGCCGGCAACATTTGACCGGGGCGAGAGAGAGTGTTTTTCCTAATGCCATCCTTACGCCGTGATAGGGTGGGCTTCTCGCCGGCAGGCGGTAAAAAGTGTGATGAAGACCCGGCGGCAAACGGCGAGCCAAGCGCTGCCTCCAAGGCGGAGAGGACCTCTGATTCATCACCTATATATTGCACCACCAGTTGACCCCGTTGATAAAAGTGCGGGGTCGCCACCCACTCTATCTGACTGACCGGCCCGTTCGGAACTGCGATTTGCCCCCCATTAGGGGAGACATAAGCCACTTCTGCCCTGGCCTTAATTGAGTCTGAATATTCAAACACGGCAACATAGGCACCGTTGATAGTAATACCCTTCGCCGGCACGGAAAAGAATTCAGGAGGAGACGTGCCAACTTGCTCTACGCTAACCGAAACAGTTTGCAATGTTTTAATAAACCCGGCAAGATCGAGTTCGGACTCGTCAGGCGGGACAATAGGGGACGACATAGCGGCGACGGGTTCCGGAGGCGGGGGGCCTTCGAGGCCCACACCGTTGTTGGCGCAGGCAGCGAAAAGAGCGATCGCCAGTGGCAGCCCGACGACTCGAATCAAAACAGCGTTGGCAAACATAGTCTCTCTCCTGGCATAGTGGCTAACGGCACAATGGCCCGTAATACACGGGACCAGTCTTGGCCGCACATAACGGGACATTCAATCACCGGCTAAGCTGCGACTGTGGGCGAGCTGGTAGGATGTAATTTATGTCAACTTCTGATTTTCGACACCTTCCCAGTATACGGAAGGTATCAAACTTTGAAATCGGTAAAAAGACGGAGATCTTCCCGATCATAACGACGATATGGGATCCAAGTTTGTACAACTTAAATCATACGATAGTCTACAACATTTGACCGATTACCGTCCACCTGCCTGCACCAGTAACTCAGTCAGTAAAACACAGCTCGAAGCGGCGACAATCCACATCACGGCCACGAGCACTAGCCCCCGTTGAGATAACCACTCCAATAACGACTCGTACCATTTGTTAAACATGTTTGCTCCTTCCGTCCTCTCAACCCTTAGATCACTAAATCATCAATGACGCTGTCCCAGAACGTAGACTAGCACAGCCACTGCCAGCCCCAGTACCAGCCCCGTCATCGCCGGCGCCGTAAGCACCTTATTGACGTCCGGCCATAACAGGCTAACCCCCCAGATAGCCATAACTAGGCCGGTCAACTTCACCCACCTCATGATTGTCTCCAAATCCCCTTCTAAACCCCTGCGATCTACAGACGTTGCCGGGTAAAGGCTGGTTCCAAGGGGCTGAGCAAGCGGGATTGGCCGCGTGTCGTTTGCGTGCCGTATAGCATAGCAAATAACGAGTTTGGCCGCTTGACCCTTGGCGGGTACAAAACCGGTAGCGAAAGCGTTGGAAATCGTGACGGCAATGTGTAGGGTTCAAGCCGTCACGGAGCTCCAATCGTGCCAGGCCGGCGTTTGGCCGGGCCGGCCTGGTTACTTTCCGAAGATTTCGATGCATCTCGGTCACGCTGAAAAATGCGCCGGGCTGAGCAGCGCTTAGCCCTGCACCGGGACGTCGATGTCGACTGTTGGCGGTAAATTCATCGGCTCGTCAATTTGCACCGAGTGTTTCGCCATTTGACTTAGGCCGCCGCTGTCGGTCACCGTCAAGACCACGTGGTAAATACCACCCGCACTAAAGCCGTGATTTACGTCGACTCCGCTTGCGGCGTTACCGTCGCCAAAGTCCCAGACGTAATCAGCGATAGGGTCGTTGGGGTCACTGGAGCCGCTGCCGCTAAACTGGAGCCCCTCGCCCACCTGGCCCGACTCCGGGCCGTTAATCTCTGCCCGTGGGGCTTGATTGGCCGCCTCCACCCGGACAGACCAGGTATGGCTATTAGCTAAGCCACCGTTGTCGGTCACGGTCAAGGTCACCCGGTAATCACCCGGTTCATTGTAAGCGTGGGTCGCATTCACGCCATGATCCGTCATTTCGTCGCCAAAGTTCCAGGCGTAATCGTCGATCGTGCCGTCGGGGTCACCGGAGTCGCTGCCGCTAAACTTGAGCCCCTCGCCCACCTGGCCCCGCTCCGGGCCGTTGATGACCGCGGTTGGCGGCAAATTGACCGTGACGGGCACGTCGATGATGATAGTATGCACCGCCTTTGCGGTCGAGTTATCTTGGCCGGTAACCGTTAACGTCACCTGATAACTAGCAGCCAAGCTGTAGGTGTGGGTCAGGTCGACCCCACTGCCGGTGGTGCCGTCCCCAAATTCCCATAGGTAGCTGGCAATGTTGCCACTTGAGCCGCGGCCACTGAAATTTATGGGTTCGCCAGCCAGGCCATTTGCCGGGCTGCTGATAACTGCCTGCAAGGGTGGTCCGCCAAATACTACCGGAACAGTTGCCGTGTCTCTACCCTGTGCACCGTCCTTATCGGTCACTGTTAAGATTACACTGTACAGTGCGGCTTGTTGGTAGGTATGGCTGACGATTGGGCCATCCCCGAAAGTTCCGTCCCCAAAATCCCAGCGGTAGGACAAGCCGGCCCGATCGATCGAGCCGGGATCAGTGGCCGTGCCGGCCAAGGTGACGGGACTGCCAACCAATGTGATATCGTAGGGGCCGCCGGCATCAACTGTCGGGGGCGCGTTATTAACCGTGACTGAGGTCGTGGCAATGCTGCTGGCGCCCGACTCATCGGTCAGCCGCAGAGCAACGAAGATGACCGCCGGCCCATCAGCGTAGATAGTGCTGGCCGTGGGACCGATTGCATCGACAGTGAAGATATTGTCCCTTAAGTCAAAGTCCCACTCATAGCTGACCGAACAACCGGCAGCTTCCGTTGTACGACTTTTGAATGTTATCAGGCTGCCTTCATCGACCGTGTAAGGTCCGCCGGGATCGGCCAGCAGCGGCTGACCGCACAGCTTCACCCACTTAACCTCGATGCGGGCCTCGCCGGTGCGCTCGTAATACTCCACTTTTACTCGATGTCGTCCCTGGCTGACCCGCCGCGTGCTCTCGAGCAGACGCGTATTTCCATCCTGCCAGCTTTCGATAACCAAGTCATCGTCCAGCCACAGCCGAACGCCATCGTCCACTTTAACCCGGACCGTGTAGAGGCCGTCCTCAAAATTGACCTTGCGTGTCCAGCGAACCGAGAAATTATCGGCCGGGACTCCTGCTCCGGGCGTGCCGGACCCCCATTTGTGCTCGATCTTGGTTTCGTTGCGGACCAGGATAGGGTTACCCTGCAGCTTGCGGTTGTCGAAGTACTCGGCTTTCCAGTCGGGATAACTTTGCGCCGGGGGCGAGACTTTTTCCCACCACAGCTGGCTTAGCGCATCCCCGCTGCGCTCGTAATACTCGAGGCGCAGGTTATGAGTTCCGGCCGGCAGCCGGAATTCGCCTCTCACTTCGCGAGCGCCGCCATCGCGCCACTCGTCAATGACGAGGCTGTTGTTGAGGTACAAACGCAAACCGTCATCCACGTGCGCGCGGAAAAGATACAGACCTTCGTCAAACGTCCAGGTTCGTGTCCAGCGAACTGAGAAATTGTCAGCCGGTAGGCCGGCCCCCGGTGAACCAGATCCCCAGTTAAAGTTGATGGCAGCGTCATTGCGAACCAGAACGGGGGAGCCATTCAGACCGTTATTGTTATAATACTCGCCGCGCCAGTCGCTAATCACCGGCGGCGCCAGGGTTGGCTCGGGCCTTAAGGTTGGTACTGGGGTTGGCGTAGGCGCCGGCACGGACGGCCGGACGACGGCGACATTGCTGATATTCTGAAGATTGACGTACTTGGCCGACACCCAGCCGCGCCCAACTTCGGCGCCGCTAAACTTGACCTGCCACCAGCCACTATCGGGACTGACGCCGGTCACTTCAGCGCTTTGCCCGGTTTTCAATAAGCCTATCACCGCATAATCTGTCCCGGGACCGCTGCGGATATTCAAATCGGTCGTAGCTGTCGCCAGGGGTAGGGCCGGCGGCGTCAGGGTCGGCACTTGAACTACCGGGGTCGCCGTAGCGGTCGGTTCAGACGGCGTGTTCGGTGGTAAAAGGTCTGGCGTTGCC
>JBFGLD010000681.1:0-4260 GCA_041576335.1 Anaerolineae bacterium
CATTTGTTTTCCTCCTGAAGATCGTTATTTCTCTAATCCCTGCTCGGCTCGGCGCTGGCGGGTCTCAAATAATCTGGCCGCAGCCGCGCCAAAGATGAAGCCACCAATGTGGGCCATGTAGGCCACCCCGCCGCTTTGCACTTGGGCAATTGAACCGACTTCGCTGAAGAGTTGGGTCAGAAACCAGATGCCGATCAAAAATACAGCCGGTATAAGAGCGAGACGCACAACATAAAAGAACATTACGATGGTCCGGATCTGGTCACGGGGGTAGGTTACAATAAACGCGCCCATCACCCCGGCGATAGCTCCGCTGGCCCCGAGGTTGGGAATGGTTGAGGTCGGGTCGATGATGATCTGGGCAGAGGTCGCTACCAAACCACCCAAGATATAGAAACCGAGAAACCGCACCGGCCCCATTACGTCCTCGATTTCGGGGCCAAAGACCCAGAAAAAGAGCATATTGCCCAGGATGTGGGCCCAGCCGGCATGCATGAACATGGCCGTAAAAATGGTAATCCAACCGCCTCCGGCCGCGATGTCGGCGGGCACGAGTGACCAACGATCTACAAAGTTTTGCCCGCCGGCCAGTTCAAGTAGAAAGACTAAAGCATTTATGCCAATAATCAAGCAAGTGACCAGTGGAAAATGTTTGGGCTGCCGGGTGGCATCGCTTAAGGGAAACATTTCTTTGGCTTCTCACACAGCCTCATAAAATTGGATTGTTCCCCCGAAATTGGGGGGACGTGTATTTGATAACTTCAGTATAGCACCCATCGCATCCTCAGACATCAGGCCTACGGACTACTGTTTTCTTTGGCTTTGGGTGGAGGCATATTGGACTAAAGTCGGACGTGGGCAGAGGTAAAGCCAAACTTCTATTAAATCGCAGGGTGTACCCAGAGCCTGCTCTTCTCGTCTTTTTATACAGTCTGTGATACCAAGGCAATTTGAGTATTCTTTGGAAGTGCGTATTGCGCCCCAGGTTCGAAGAGAGTAGCCACGGTTTCAAAGTTCGTCCGAATAGTCTTTCTTTACTGACCCCTTATCCACACCCGACTCTGACACGTGCGTGGGTATCTTCACCGTCCGATATTGTTTGCCGTCGGCCACAGAAATAACCATTTCTACGTCGATTTCTTTAGGAATCAATCCAAAATCTTGAAGCGTCCAGATCGTTGTGATCCGGCCACTGAGGTTTGGCCATTGGTCTTTGGCCCACAGATATCGCTGCCGGCTAAACTGCCAGATGGGCTCAGGCTGGTGTTGCGGTTTGAAAGCGCAGAATTCCTGCCAAATTTTCTCGTGCCCGGTCAGCGGAAACAAAATATCAACCATGGCTTGCTGCACCGCTGCCGCATTACGCCCGTGCTCCGCAGCCACCCAGTTCACGTGGTAGTTCTGGATGAACATGAAAATGCCAAAATGGGAGTAATCTTCAATGCGTCTGGCGATCTGCTCCCGCTGGCCGTAGGCCAACTGGTACGTTTCCTCCAGTTTTAGATTCGGCTCTTCGATGCGCTCGTGCTCGTCGTGATGTCCGTTGCCGCTAAACAAGACCGGATCAATGTTATATAAATGACTGACCAGCCGCCTGATCCGCTCCGGACCGACGTTAAATTTCGCCAGTTCGCCTGCCTCAATCAACTCTTCCAGAGCATCGACTATGCCGCGCTGCCGGGCCTGGTCGTGCGCTCGCTGGACACCCATTTCATAGGTCATTTTTCTTGTGCCGGGCCGAACTGCGGGCGGTGATACGTCGCCGGCTTTCCGCTTCAAGCCACCATGGGCAACATAAATCTGAAATAGGGTGATAGCTGCGCCGGCGAGGGCGATCGCAGTAAGCGCATCGGTTTTCTGGGTGACCAGCACCGCTGCCATGATGTAGCTGGCAAACATGCCGCGCAGACCGGCAAACCGGAGCGACCTGGCCTCGGCTGAGCCCGGCTCGATATCACGCTGGCGAAGCACATCTTTACGTACAAAGAAGACCGTGGTGCTGGTGATAACAAAGGCGCTGACAAATCCAAAGGCATAATATGCCTCGACCACCACCACCTGGCGAATGATGGGGATAAGAATGGCCGAGATGCCCCAAATAACGGCGATGCCAAGGCGATCGTCGGCAAAGAAGCCGGGCAGACGGCCTAACCGCGCGGCGTTGGCGGCAACGGCTGCGCCCCCCACATAACCACCGCCCTGAGCCAACAGCAGAATGATGGCCAGCAGCGTACCGGCGATGACCAAAAAAGTCTCGCCGGCTGTGCCACTGATGGCATTATTCAAGGCGCGAGCTATGGCAATATCACGGGACACGGTCGCAATATACTCGTCGCGAGACAGGTGGGCCAGGTCGTCTGCGGGGTGCTCACCCGCGCCGAGCAATTGGGCGGTGGCGCGCTCGGCCGGGAGTGCCTGATACAGTTCCGCCGCCGCGACCCGGTCTGCGTCGGTCACGACCACATCTTCTGGGGTCAGGCCTTTACCCAACGACTCTGCAGCGATAATTTCATATTCAATCAGCAGCGTGCTGTAGCCTTCTGTGGCCGCGATATCCCAGCGCTGGGCCGCGTAGAGCTGGACGACACCCGTACCGATCAGAAACAGTGCGGCCAGCGTCAGCGACGTGCTTATCACCTTCCACTTGGGGCGCGCCGCGTGCTTGCCGCTGGCGGGGATAACTTCATAACCGGAGAAGCCCAACATCGCACTCGCCATGGAACGGAAGAACAACTGAAAAAACAGCACGGTTCCGATAGCCGAGATGTCATGCTGCGCCCGCACGACATGTTCAACAACCCCACTGGCCTCCAAACGGTTGACAATCCCCTCCGTCAGGAATGCCCACTGCGGATGAGTGAGCGACATCATGCCAACCAAACCCAGGGCGGCGATAGTAAACAGGGTAAACGCGCCGCCGCCAATGAGAAACAGCGGTACTGCCCGTTTCGGACCCATCGCCACCAACACGGCCATGATAAAAAAGGCAAATAACTCTGCCAACAAGATGCGGTAGGGAGCCAATTCAGGCAAAACAAGCATCATCACGTCCGCCGCGGAAATTGAGCTAATGATAATGGTTAGTATGGCATCGAGAAAGAATAGGCTGGTACCAACCCACGACAACCAGCGTATCCGCGGCGGCCCAATGGCTTCCACCAGGGGACCGCTTCCGCCGGCATTCGGACGCAAATATGCCCCCGCTTTATATGCCGGGACAATGCCCAGGTATAACAGGGCCGACAGGACGATGAAAGCCGCTATGGCAATCTGGTGGTAGCCGCCTGCACCGTGAATGGCCAGCAGCGTTTGGTAGGCCGCCACGCTGAAGGCATCCGCGGCAATCTCGAAGATAAGCGCCAGTACGCCCAATCCGGCGCCGCCTAACAGCAACCCCTCAACCATCAGACGGGGTAGTTGGCGATTGGCCTCCAGGTGCTCGGCCGGGTTGATATAGCTTCTAAGCATCTCTAATTCCTCCGTGTGCGGGATTCGTTTGAAAACGTGTACGAGAATAACTTAGGGTTTGTAAAAGAAAGCTTCCCCTTTTGTTTTCATTTGGGCTGCCGGAATCATGGCTTGGGCCACGGTGGTATTTGACCATTCCAGGCGAGGTGTCTCTTTGACATGGTTCAAGGTTAACAAGCCGCTTACCGAGCCAGTCTGCTCGACCATAAACCTGCGCTGACCCCGGTCCAAAATGGAGAATAGATGCTTACTGCTCCCGTTTATCTTGCTCGCGCAGCCAGATCCAGGCTCGGTGATCGCGGGCGTGTTCAAAGTATTTCACTTCGGCTTTGGTAAAGAACTTTAATAATTTAGCCAGCCACTCTTCCCAAGTCCGGTCGCCGACAATTGCGACGCGCTCAATGGCGTCCTTATACTTAAGCCCTATCTTGAAATCGTCCCACAGAGCGTGGGCATCCCAACCGTGAAAATCCTCGAATTCGAAAAGTAAGCTGATTTTGCTCCACTGCGCAACGGCTTGTTCAAGCTCAGGGACAAAGGTTTCCCGGTAATCGTCATCTGTTAATTTTCCGCTCACGTGGAAGCCGATGATATCGCCCGCGCTTTTGTGCATTTTGTAAATCATAATGTTTTCCTCCTTCCAGCCAGCCTTCCCCATTGATCATCCCGGCGTACTCCCCTATAGTCATTCCGTGCACGACCGGAACGGGATGCATGCCTACAAAGGAACGGTACTCCAGGTTGAGTACAGGACCGTCGACGTAATGGCCGTTTGGATTGGGGCGATCCAGC
>JBFGLD010000682.1:0-4257 GCA_041576335.1 Anaerolineae bacterium
CAACAATAATTTCGCAGGAATTGAGACAGGGAAGTATGACCCTTCTTCCACAACGCCTAACTCTCGCGGGGAAAATTCGAGAGTCTGGTATCAAATTATTATTTTGATGTAAAGCCGTTAACCGGCTCAGGTAACCGGCCGCAAAAATCCTACTCGAAGCTGACGAGCACAACCGACGGCACTAGCTGGGCTTCAACTCCGGGCGGGCCGATAAAGGTCGGATTTAGGCTGGCATTGCGACCCGGAAGCAGTGTTGCCGTGTCGACCACAACTTGGACCAAGTTGGGATCGGATTCAATTTCGTCCAAAACGGAAAGTGGGCCATTAAGCAGGACGTTGACAGTGGGAGGAACCACGCTAGTTGTAATACCTGGCGTGGCCTGGAGTAACTCAACAGGACGGGTAAGGCTTAAGTTACCTTCACGTTCGACGATCCGGATCGACACAGTCACCGGGTTAGCGATATTGCCGCTATTATCCAAGGCTTGAATATTAGGAGGGAGATCGAGAGGGATTTGTACGATCAAATCATTTTTTGCCTGGCTAAGGTCTACCGGCAACGTATTGACAAAGCTACCAACTTCCGACAGTTGTTCGAAGCTGCCCTGTAACGTTACGTTAGCCGGTGTAACCGTCACGCTGCTCACTTCGAAGGCTGATGGGGGAGAGCCCTTCATTATCACATTTACGCTGGCGTTACTGGCATTAAGCCGCCGGCGGACAATAAGACTGACTTGCACCTGCGCCGGCTGGATCGTGATGTCCTTTACCTCTTGCCCCTGTTCATTTAGGGCCTGCAGCGGGCGCGTTTCTCGAATCGAGGTTGTAACATTGGCGACTGAAATTGTAGTCTGAACTTGGCTAATTTGTTCAACTAAGGGTTGTGGTCCGACTACCTGCACCTCGACGGGCGTTGCCGCGGGGGTTCCCACGAGCTCGTGCGCTGCCGACAAATTTTGAATATCAGGCACGTTGACCACAATCGGCAGCGTACGGGTAATGATCGGCGCCAATTCTAAATCAAGATTTCCCGGATCGACCGAGACCACCAAAACCTGGGCCGGCCCGGAATTAACGTGTACAGGCAGGCGATATAAGCCTGGCTGCGAAGTTTGAAGCGTGGCAAAAGCCTGAAAACTACGCGAGTTAAGGGAAGGTAACACATCCTCTGTAGTCTGTACAATCGCCGTTACTCCGGCCGGCGGTGTGGGAATGAGCCTGGCATTAGCCGGTACGTTCTCTATGCGTAGAGGAATGTTTTCAATCCGGACTTGCTTGAGCTCGATAACAAATGACCAGACCACAAACGACAGCAAAACCGAGATCATTAAAAGGCCAAGATTAGATAAAAGCCGGCGGGGACTCAGAAATGCTTCGGGATGCCAAAATTGCCGCCCTGCCTGACCGAACAGGCTCCATAGTGAAAGAGACGATCGGGTTGTGCTGGAAGGCTCATAAAAATCAACTAGCCTTTCGCGAAGGTCTAGAATAGTAAACGGTCGCTCCAAGTTACCGTGCTGAGCCACGCTTATAGCACCGGTCTCCTCACTGACTACAATCACTAAGGCATCGCTCGTCTCGCTCAGGCCTACGGCCGCACGGTGGCGCGTACCGAGTCGTTTTTCTGCCTGCAGCGTTTGCTGGGTGAGAGGCAACACGCAGCCCGCCGCAACAATCCGATCCGTACGGATAAGCACGGCCCCATCATGCAGCGGCGTACCCGAATAGAAAACCGAAAGCAGCAGTTCGCTGGTGACCCGCCCACCAAATCCTACTCCACTTTTTGCTATCTCTTCCAGCGAATCGTAACCCTCTAATACAAGCAACGCTCCCGTTTTGCTGGCCGCCATATCTTCCACGGCGTGTACCAGTTCAGGCAATACAGTTTCTGCGGTTCCCTGGCGCACAGATTGAGCAATGCCGGCAGTTCGGCCTACCCGTTCCAAAAAACGCCTTAATGGCGCCTGGAAGATAATTGGCGTAGCGACCAGCATGGCTACCAGGATTCCTCTCACTAACCAATCGAACACAGGCAGCGGCAGCAGGGCTGTCAAGACAAAAAGGACCAGGCCAATCACCAGAATTTCACGTAGTAAATAAGCTGCGGAGCTGCGCCGTATCAGGCTAAGCAATAGATAAAATGTGCCTGCTACCAGTAACAGGTCAAGCATGCCGAACGGAGTCAAATTTGATATGAGGAATTTGCTTAGGTTAAAAAAAGATTGTAAGGATTCCATCTAAGGATCATTCTCCCAGAGGTGTGCAAAAATATTCTCTAAACTGATGGTAATATCGACCAGGCAGCGCATCGACTTTAGAAGTCAGCCCGTTATGTTTGGAAGCGCACAACAACGGCGCTATCCTGGCGTATTGTAAGGAGCGAATGCCATTCTTCTCTCTATTCCGAATCTTGCTTAGCCCAAGTTTGGCCGGAGAACCATTTGGTTAAGAGCCAATTTGAAATATACTCTCCCAGCGCAACAAACCTTCACTTTTTCCTTGATCAAATGACTAATCGACGGCGTCAATGAGTGGTTTGCCGGTCATCTGCGGTACACCGCGCAGATGTAGCAAGGCGCGCTCAGTCAACTTCAGGTTCAGCTGGTTTGCATCTCGATTGCCTAGGGGAATCTGCCCACCGGCCATCGTCCCGTGCCCGCCCGCGGTTCCGTCGCTCCCGACCATTGCCTGCACAAGTTGATCTGCACTGTTGAGCCGGTTACGAGTCCTGATCGACAAAATCAAAATGTTCTCGTAGACGCCCAAACAGATGACCCACTCGGAACCCTCCAAACGCAACAACAGGTCAGCCATTTCAGCCGTCAAGTCCGGGTAGCTCATCGGCCCGAGGTAAGAAATCACAATACCGTCATATACTCGGGCCGCCCGCAACGTTGCATCAAAACTCTTAAAATAGTCCGGCGGAACTCGGGCCGTTTCGATAGTGGTTAGCGCTTCCACATCAATCTTGGGCTGGAGAAAGTAATAGGCCTCTGCATCAGCTGAACTGGTATTTCGGCCCAGGCTCATCGTGCTGGTCTTGACACCGTAAAATAAGGCTGTGGCCAGCCACACCGGCAGCTCAAGCTCGGCAGCACGGACATAGTCTGTTAAAATAGTTGAGGTTGCGCCGAGTTCGGACCGAACATCAGTAAACCCGACCTTGTCGCTAGGTGAAGTATCGTACAGTGCGTGATGATCAATTACAATGGCAATTTCGGTTACCTGAGCGGTAGGGCTGATTTTGAGACCGGGTTGTGTATCAACGAATGCCAGCGGGACCGATGCCTGAAAATCCGATTCTTTCAGATGCCGCAGCGGATGGTTTAAGTAACGAACCAGGGCCTTATTTTCCGCTCGACCGATAATTCCCTTATAACGGATTTGCCCTTCAATATTCAGCTTTTCCCTCAATAAGTGCTGCAAAGCTACGGTACTGGCGATGGCATCCGAGTCGGGATTGTTATGCGGTAGAATTAAGATGCGTGTCTTATTTTCCAATGTCCGGAATAGGTCGTCAAGCTGTTTACGTGACATTCATATCTCCTTTTGGTCGAGACGCATCCGATCAAACCAGGGCGTGAGGGACCACCTCAGTCCCAATGCTAAGATATTGCAGGGCTCGTTGGGTAAGCTGCCGCACAATCAGTTCGGGACGCTTCTGCCTCAGGAGCACCTGACCGCCGGCCATCGTGCCATGTCCCCCCGCTGTGCCATCTTGCCCCACAATTGCCTGTACAAGTTGGCCGGCGCCCCCTTTCTGACCGGGTGCGCGTACCGCCAAGATGAGCATATCTTGATAGACTCCTATACAAATTAGCCAGCCTACCTCCTCAAGGCGCGATAACAGATCCGCCATTTCAGCCGCCATGTCAGGGTATTCCATGGGGCCAATGTAAGAAATAGCGACATCATTGTAAAGCTGTGTCGCTTCGAGTGTGGCGGCAAAACTTCTGAAGTAAGCGGCCGGCACCTGGGCTCGTTCGATATCGGTTAAAGCCTCTCCGTCAATCCGTGATTGCAGATGAAAGTAAGCCACAATATCGGCCGGGCTAACGCCTCGACTTAAGCCTCGCGTGTCAGTTTTGATCCCGTAAAACAAGGCTGTCGCCAGCGAGGCGGGGAGTTCAAGTTTGGCCGCTTCCACATACTCCAACAATATTGTTGACGCTGAACCTATTTCCGGCCGAACGTCAAAGAAGGAAGCCTTTGTTGTAGCTTCACGCCAGGGATGGTGATCCATTACCAGCGCGACCC
>JBFGLD010000683.1:0-4254 GCA_041576335.1 Anaerolineae bacterium
AGCAACCAGGTTAGCTATTTTTTTATTGCTTTGAGCGGGGTTGCGTTAATTGGCCAAGGTTGTTTTTTCGATAATTAAGTCGCCTCTCCTCTCGTTCCTCTTCTTTAGCCGCTTTTTAAGATGCTGTTCATGGCGGCGAGCAGGTCAGCAGTGCGGGCTTGGATACAGCGGCTGGTAATGATCTGGACCTTGTCGCTGCTGAGGTCGGCCCGGATGATGGTTAAGTTAGGATGCGCGGCCAGGAAGGGGCCGATGTTGGTCGTGGAGATGGTGTCCGGGCCGGCCACAATGATGGCGTCCAGTTTTTTGGCCTCTAGCGCAGGCAGCGCGCTCTCAACGGTGGCTGCGATGTCGATCACGATCACCGCTTCACAGCTCATCAGCGTCCTGGCGATTCCCTCGGCAAATAACGAGTCTCCTACGATGAAAACGCGTAACCGGTCCATACCTTGACCCCCTGCTTCCTTCATCATTGATTTAGTTGAGGACTGGTCATAATTAATGGTTGGGGCAAAATCTGCCTCATTGATGTCATTTCGAGCGAACGCAAGCGTGAGCGAGAAATCTTTACGCCGAAGGCTGATAAAAGGCGGCGCCAAAGATTTCTCACTCCATTTCACTCCATTTCACTCCGTTCCACGGCGTTCGAAATGACAGGCAACCTACTTTTTTAGCCCGAAAACAATTTATGACCACCTCTCATTTAGTTTAGTAAGATAGCCGCTAAAGCGATCCGCGGGTCGCGAGATGAACCGGGAAACCCTTTTAAGGCGTAAAGCACTTTTGTCTTATGACTAGGGTACTATAAATGAGGCTAGGTTTCTATCCGTCGTCAGGGGTACAAAGAATGAAAATAGAACGATTTATTAATGAAAAAAGAACTATTCATGAATTAAAAAAGAGTGATCGGGCGATCACTCCAAAGGGGAAAAGCATTAGTTCTTTTATTGTGACTACTCAGCCGTCAGGTCATTTCGAGGAGCAGAGCGACGACGCGAAGCGGTTTCTTCATCAGAAATCTTCAAGCTGCAACCGGTTTTTGGCACCAACCCAAAAGATTTCTCACTTCGTTCGAAATGACATGACTTTTATGCAATGTCATTTCGAGGAGCCGAGCGACGAGAAATCTTCAAGCTGCAACCAGGACATGGCACCAACCGCGAAGATTTCTCACTTCGCTCCACTCCGTTACGCTTCGTTCGAAATGACAAATGCGAAGGTAAACTTTACCGTGAACAACAGCTATTACGTCTACATTCTCACCAACTGGAACGATAAAGTCATGTATGTCGGCATGACGAACAATCTGGAACGGCGGGTTTATGAACATAAGCATAAGCTGGTTGAGGGATTTACAGCCAAATATAATATCAATAAACTGGTTTATTACGAAGAATGCCAGGATGTGAACGCGGCTTTAGCTCGGGAGAAGGAAATCAAGAAGTGGCGACGAGAGAAAAAGAATATGTTGATACAGGAAGCAAACCCAACCTGGCAAGATCTGAGTGCATCCTGGGACTAAGTACATTGTAAAAAAGTCATGATGAATTGTCATTTCGAGGAGCCGAACGACGACGCGAAGCGGTTTCTTCATCAGAAATCTTCAAGCTGCAACCCGTTTTTGGCAACAACCCAGAAGATTTCTCACTTCGTTCGAAATGACATGTCCACCCTTGCCTTAATAAGGACCAGGCCCTCTTTACCGGCTGGGACGTCACAGTTTTCAAGGGGTCAGGGGCTTGGCAGCCGGCCCCACCTATTCAGCATCACCGCTGAAATACGCTGTTTGAGGCTGTGCTTTGACAATCGGGATTAACCAGGCCGTAATCGGCCGCCAGTTTGGCCGCGTGACGGCGGTTAACGGCTTGCAGCTTGCCCAAGATACTGCGCACATGACTCTTGACCGTGTGCAGGCTGAGCGAGAGTTCGGCGGCGATTTCTTTGTCACGCGCCTCGGCGGCAATAAGTTCCAGCACCTCGCGCTCGCGCTCGGTCAGATCAGGCACATCTTCCAAAGACGTGGCCGGGGCGGGCCGGTTGGCCAGGCGCGCGAATTCCTCCAGCAAGCGAGCGGCCAGTTTAGGCGGCAGGACCGCCTCCCCGGCCATAATCCGGCGCAGGCTGCGGAGAAAGTTGGTCGATTTGGCGCTCTTGAGTAAATAGCCATCCGCGCCGGCCTTGATAGCCTCAAAGAGCTTTTCGTCCTCGTCGTGGACGGTCAGCATGATGATCTGCATGTCGGGCAGGTCGGCCGCCGCCCGGATGATGCGCGTGGCTTCCAGCCCGTCGCAGACCGGCATGCTGATATCCATCACGATCAGGTTGGGCTGCAGGTGGCAGGCCAAAGTGACGGCTTCAAAGCCGTCACCGGCTTGGCCAACCACTTCCATATCCGCTTCGGCGTTGATCAGGCTAACCAACCCCTGGCGAAACAGCTCATGGTCGTCAGCCAGCAGAATTCGGATTCGGCTCATCGGGCAAACACCTTCGAAATTTTAGAGATAATTTATTTTTCACATTTGGCTTAGCCTCACTAGTAACTATTCAGCCAGACCTCGTTCTCACGCTCCGGCGTGGGAATGACGCCCCGGACGCTCTGTGTCCGATTATCCGGGGGGACGCAGAGCGTCTGGGCTGGGTTCCAACGCGGAGCATTGGAACCAGATTTGGCTCTGCTGAATAGTTGCCAATAGTAAAATAAGAAGATGACAGGTCACATGAGCCCGTAACCTTCTCTTCTAGGGTTTCTAATATTTGTCTGTAAAAAGAACTGGAAGATTGGAAACGGCGGTACGCAGTATTCCAAGTCAGCGCACGGTAGTCTGCGTTTCAACTAAAATAAAATAGAGTGGGATAAAGTGCGTGACAGGTAAGGACTGTAGGTCTATGAAATACTATTGCAGCAGGCCCCCTAACGAAAAGTATAACAAATTCGCCAGGTTTTGTCGATAGCTCCTTAGCACACATTTTCCTATTTCCAATCGCTTACGACTTAGCCGAACCTTTAGCTATACAGCTTAGGCCAAATGGCTGACCAGGACTCGGGGCTAATAGGCTAAATTGGGGGAAGGCGAGGATTTGATGGATTTTATTTGAAAATTCTGCCCATGAAGTGTTCGTGACCAACTTTCATTCAGATAACTCTTTTACCTTCTTTTCGGCAGGGACAATAACTTTTAGCTCAAAGGAGGCCAGTAAATCGTCGAAGCTGTGGTACTGGTGAGGATCCAAAATCCACGGGTTACTTCCAAATTGCTCGAATAGAGCATGGTCATAATCTGAACTGGGCATTAAGGGCTGAATTGGAACAGATAACAAGCCCGAAGCAAGCTGCGGCAAACCTTGGCCCATTCCGTTATTGGCCGTAATGTCGACAATAATAAACCGGGCCACGTAGGCTAGAATTGAGATCGTTTCTATCAGATCCCAATCGCCAGTTTTCTCGAAATCAATCATAATGGGCAAATAATCGCGCCGGCGAAGTTCGCCAAGAATTGCATCTAACAAAGGCCGCCGCTGGGGTAGGCAGCAGCACTCCAAAATTAACACCACTTTGGTGGACATCGTCTTAATCACCCGGCGAAACTTAGCGTTACCCAGAAGGAGAAAAATAAACTGAGCTATCTCCAGGTCGTCTACGCTGATCGTGGGTTTATCGGGCGGGGTGATGACCAGGTTCAACTGCTTTGCGCCCGCCAAATTCAACTTCCAGGTGGAAATACCGTAAATTAAACAACCCGTCAGGTTTGCCTCGGCCAGATTTGTTCCGATCAATCTTGCTCCGCTCAGATCCGCCCCGCTCAGATCCGCCCGGCTCAGATCCGTCCCGCTGAGATTGGCCCCGTGGAGGATCGCCCGCCTCAGATCGGCCTGGCTCAGGTCCACCCCGCTCAAATCCGCGCCGGTGAGGTCCACTCCGCGCAGGATCACCCCGCGGAGATTTGGCCGTTCGCTCTGGTCGTGCGTAGACTTGATGATCTGCTCAATTTGCTCTCGTGTTAACTTAACCTCTTTGAGGATCGCCTGCTGGAGGTTTGCCCCGCTCAAATCCGCCTGGCTCAGCTCTGCCCTGGTGAGATCTGCCTGGCGCAGGTCTGCCTGCCTAAAGTTTGCCCGGCTTAGGTTGGCACCATGGAAATCTACCCCAGCCAGGCCCGCCCTGATGAAGTCTGCCCCGCTGAGGTCTCTGCCCACCGCACCGTGATTAACGAGTTCCCAAACTAGCCGCCATTTCTTATCGATGGTGGTTGTCTC
>JBFGLD010000684.1:0-4238 GCA_041576335.1 Anaerolineae bacterium
CCTGCGCCTGGGAGCGGATGCGCTGTGCATTTCCGCTTATCCGGGCGACCACAAAGAGCAGACTACGTTTGAGAATCTTGCTTTGGTTGCGCGTGATGCGCACGCCTGGGGACTTGCGTTACAGGCCGAAATGGTACCCGGCGGAATGGGTAGTGGCCCCGAGTTTCGCACGATGGAAAACGTTGCCCTGGCGGCCCGGGTGGGCATTGAGCTGGGTGCAGACTGGGTCAAGGTCCCTTATGTGCAAGGCTTTGAGCAGGTAACAAGCGTTTGCTTTAAGCCGGTGGTTATTATGGGTGGGGCCCAGCGCGGCAGCGAGTTCGAGTTCCTTAGCGAACTCCGGGCGGCCATGGACGGCGGTGCGGCCGGCGGTACTATTGGCCGCAACATCTTTGAGTCGAATAACCCCGAGGCGATGACGGCTGCCATTGCTGCCATCATTCACGATGACGCCTCGGTTGATGAAGCGATGGCAATTCTCAAGCGCAAGTAAACTGAATTATTGGTGGTTGCTAATATTATGAAAATTCTCATCCTTGGCGGCGTGGGCGCAATGGGCGCTCACGCTTCCCCCGAATTAATCTCCTCTGGCCGTTTCGACCAAATTGTGATTGCTGATGTTGACCTGGCTAAAGCGCAGCAGATGGCCGCGGCTTGGGGGCTACCGCCTGAGGCAGCCACGGCTCTGGATGCAGCGGATGAAGCCGCTTTGGGTGGCTTGATGGCCGGCAGCCCGGCGGTGGTGGTCAACGCCCTACCTAAAGCATTTACGCTTAACGTGGCCAGGGCAGCCATTGCTGCAACCAACGTGAGAGTTATCGACCTGAGCAGCCTTAGCCCAGAATTGCGGGCGCTTAACGACGAGGCCGGCGCAGCCGGCGTCACCTACGTAGCCGGCTGCGGTTCGAGTTCCGGACTGACCAATATCATGGCTAAACACGGCGCTCGCCAGATGGAGGAGATCGAGTCGATTGAGATTAGCTTTGCCTCGTTTCGTTCCATAGCCCTCTCCCCGGCCTCTATTCATGGCGTTTTTTGGGAGTTCGGCCCCGATTCCGTGCGGGGGTATGTTACCAATAGGGCCTATAAACAGGTATCGTTGTGGGCTGAGTCAAAAGACGTTGAGTTCCCCCCACCGTATGGTCCTTTGACCGTTTACGCCGTTCCCCACAGCGAACCGCGCACCCTCTCGCGTAATTTGGGCGCGAAGCGGGTTATTGTGCGCGGCACCTTCACCCCCAAAGTGATGCGGCTAATGCGTATCTTGGTTGAATACGGCTTTTTTGCTCCCGAGCCGGTCACCGTCAATGGCGCTGACATTTCCCGGCGAGAGCTTATCTGGCAATATCTGGCTCAGGTCCCCGAAGCCAATCAAGAGCCGGTGTGGGGCTACGCCCTGCATGTAGAAGTGGCCGGCATAGTATCCGGTCAACGTCTCCGGCGAACGTTGTGGACTACCCACCCGTCGGGTGAGCAGCCGGGCTGGTCAGGCTCCGATGCCTGGGCCAAATGCGTGGCTTTTCCATTGGTCGCCGGCAGCTTGCTGCTGGCCGACGGCAACTACTCTGGCACGGGCGTAGATGCCCCGGAAGCCTTCTTGCCGGCCCCTCAGTTTATGGCTGAACTGCGAAGGCGAGGTCTGTGCGTTCACGAGGTAATAGAGGAACTTGATTAAAACGTAGCCTTTTGATTTTCCAAAACCCTCAATCCGGTCGCCCGGCACCTACTTTTTGAGATAATATAGGAGCATGTCGAAATGATTAAAACCGGGATACATATTATTCCTGAGATGTCTGCCACAGAGATTGTTGATATTGCGGTCGCCGCGGAAGAGCTTGGTTACGACTACTGTGTAGTTTGTGATGAAGGTATTATGCACGATGTGTATGTCTGTCTGGGCGCAATTGCCCAAGAGACCGCTCGCCTTAAGCTGGGGCCGGTGACGAACGGCTACACCCGCCACCCAGCCGTAACGGCTGTGGCGCTGGCCTCGCTCAATGATCTGTCCGGCGGGCGCGCCGTGGCCATACTGGTGGCAGGGGGCACGCTGGCCCTGCAGCCAATGGGCCTTGCCCGCGAAGCGCCGCTTGGGGTGATGAGAGACACCCTAGAAATTATGCGTCGCCTGTGGAGCGGTGAAACGGTTACCTGGCAAGGTAAGCGACACAAACTCAACTCGGCCCGGCTAGGAATAGGCAAACAAGATATTCCCATCTGGATGGCGGTAAGAGGCCCAAAAATGTTGGCTATGGCCGGTGAGTTAGCCGACGCCGTTGTTTTGATCGCAAAATCTGATTTAGGGCCGGCCCTTGACCTTGTTGAAGCGGCGTCCGGCGGAAGAAATGTGGAGCGGATATATCTTGACCGGATTGCCTACACGTCTGAAATGCTGGCGGAAGCCGGTATCTCCTACATATACGCTGTTATGGATGCGCCTGATAGAATGTTAACCGGAATGGGCTTGAGTGATGCGGATATCGCAAAACTCAGACAGGCGATGAAGACGGGCGGCCCAGCTCAAGCCGCCAGGTTAATTACGCCTGATATGATCAAAGCGTTTCAAATCGCCGGAACCGCCGACGAATGTGCCGAGATATTACATAATTTGGTTAAAAAATATAAAGTGGATTCCTTTTTATTAAATATTACCTCATCTGGCCTGAAGGCCAATATTCAGTTGATGCGTGATGTTCATTCTATGATTAAGCAATGAAGAATATCAATAAAACACCATTCCTCCATCAATGTTAATTGCCTGTGCATTGATAAAGGCAGCATCCTCTGAAGCCAGAAAAGCGGCCAGCCCGGCTATATCCGAGGGCCGGCCGTAGCGACCCACCGGAATCGTTTCCAATATTTTGGCATCCCAGGCTGCAAGCGTGGTGTTATGCCGGTCGGCCAGAGATTGGTGGGTTGATCTTAGCATATCCGTATAAATTGGGCCGGGACAGATGGCGTTGGCGGTGATACCGTGTGGCCCCAACTCTACGGCCAGAGCGCGAGTTAACCCCAAGACGGCGCTTTTTGTGGAACAGTAGGCCACTTCGTTAGGAAAAGCTACCTTGGCCGCCATCGAGGCAATGTTAATTAAACGTCCCCACCGCTGAGCCAGCATATGCGGTGCGACCAGTTGGGCACACAGAAACATGCTCTTGTAATTTACATTAGAAACCTGGTCCCATCGCGCCTCGCTTAACTCGGTCAGCGGGGTGTCGTCAAAGATGCCGGCATTGTTCACCCAAATGTGAATGTGACCCCAGTCGTCAAGAATATCAGCCACCGCCGCTTCGACGCTACGCTTGTCGGCCACATCAACCAATACCCCTATAGCCAAGGCCCCCGCTTCTTGACAGGCTTGCACGGCTGGAGTTGGGTCTTGCCTATCCAAGACAGCAACTCCGGCTCCCTCTTGGGCAAAACGTAGGGCAGTGGCAGCGCCAATCCCTTGTGCCGCGCCCGTAACCACAGCAACTTTGTTTTCAAAACGTCTCATGATGAATAGGCCCCTTATAAATCGAAGCGCATTATCGCTCAATACGGGAATTTTTTCAAAAAACCCGGGCAGATCTTCTCCCTTAATTTCTACTCTTTCGCGGGTTGAGCAGCCATTTACGGTTGGCCGGCCGGGTCATCCGCTTGTAGTTTGGTTGGTGACTCGCCCCATTAACTCGGCTTGGAGAAAGGCGACCAACGCCTCCCCAATTTTCTCAACGGAGAAGCGCCAAATCGCTTTCTCCGTCAGGATCGCCGGCCGCTCTTGCCAGTAATGCAGGAGGTAGATCTGTCTGGAATTCTCGTTGGCGCCTTTGACCATAAATACCCCTTGGCACTTTGAGAAAGGCTGGAGCTTTTTGTCCCAAACCTGGTTTTGTCTGGAAAGCGGTCCCTGAGATCGAACATACCTTAAGAATTGTCTATTGAGACTTTCTCTAAAATTGGTTTTAGTGTACACTGACAACGTTTTTTGGACTGTTTGTAAAATGTTTGCGCTGCGTTGGTAGAGGGTTATCGATCTGAATGTTAAGAGGGCCTGAATGAAGGAGAAAGTACAATCCCATCCGTGATCGTGACCAGATTCATAAACTGTTTCGCCAATACGGGGCAATGTAGCTGGCCGAGTGGCCCCTCTCTACCCACCGCCTAAAGGGAGAAATTGAGGAGGGGCTAGCCATCGTTAAGGCAGCCACAAAAGGTCACAGAGCGATGACAAAAAATCAGATGATATCAAATCATCCCCA
>JBFGLD010000685.1:0-4235 GCA_041576335.1 Anaerolineae bacterium
CCTGGTGGCCCTTTTTGAAAAAGAAGGGGGTGGCCTGTTTGATGTCCGCCAGGTCATTTTAGGGCATGTGCAACGTGGCGGCCGGCCCTCCCCGTTCGACCGCATCCAGGCGACCCGGTTGGCGACCCGGGCGTTGCTCAACTTGATTGAAGCGGCGGAGCAAGGGTCAGGCGCTGCTGTTGCGATTGGGCGGCAAGCAGGCCAAATCCGGTTTACCGATCTGACACAGCTCCCCGATCTGATAGAACCCGATGTGCAACGACCTAAAGAACAACGCTGGTTAGTACTGCCACCGGTAGCTAGAATCATGGCTCAGCCAGAGCCACAATTGCCCTGAAAAAGGAGTCATTTATGGATCAAGAGCTAATCATGATTGACGTAGAAGGCAGATCGGTCACGTCCCCGCCTGACCACCGGTCTATCATCGAGGCCATTGGCTCCAGGCAGATTTCTAAACTGCTGCAAGAAAATTATGGATTAGGCACTAATTAAGGAGAAATCATATGTCTTACGTTGCTAAAGAGACAAAAATCTATAATCAAGCGGCCGATGAGGTCATCAAGTCGGCTGAAGCGGCCATTAACCAGCTGGGTGGCAAGCCATCAAAAAAGAACAAGCCGGCCGAGGGGCGTTTGGATGCCAATTTTAATAAAAAAAATTGACGGCAAGCCCCTCAACAACCGGGGCCAACTCGAAGTGAGGGTTACATCTGAGTCGCCGGAGCAGGGTGAAGTTTCGGTCGAAGCGTATCCGGTCGATCCCATGGGTAATAAACTCGCCTTTGGCGTACGGGGCCAGCCGGGTCGGGATGTGCTTGACGCATTTCTGAGTGCCCTAGCTGGATAAAGTTTTTGTTATAGGTGGGTAGTATGTTCTATGGCCTCCCAAAAATCTTGACCTAAACCACCTCGCCTGGAGCAAAGGTGGTCACTCCTTACTCAATAACTTTCTTTGCTCCACGATAGCGTCAAGAGTTTAGTGAGCCTTATACAAGAGCCCCGCTAAAATCTTTTACTTAATTTCCGATATGAGGGATTTCATGACCACAAAAACCAAAGCAAAAAAATCAACCACTCAGGCTGAACATCCAAGCGGCGATCCTCGCTTTAAGATGGTAGACCGCACCCTAAAGCGCTTTCAATACCAAAAGGATGCGCTCATAGAAGTGCTCCACACGGCCCAGGAGGTCTTTGGCTTTCTGGAAGATGATCTGCTCATCTACGTAGCGCGTCAGTTGAAGCTACCCCTAAGTTGGGTTTATGGTGTCGCTACCTTCTATCACTTCTTTTCGTTGAAACCCCAGGGTGAACATACCTGCACGATCTGCATGGGCACGGCCTGCTATGTGAAGCAGGCCGCCGAAATTGTGGCCTTGTTAAAAGCCGAATTTGGCATAGAGCCAGGGCAGACCACCCCCGACGGCAAATTGAGCATTGCCACGGCCCGTTGTTTGGGAAGCTGCGGCCTGGCTCCGGTCTTGGTGGTCGATAATGAAGTGCTTGGCCGAGAAACCGCCGACTCAACCCTAGCTTACGTAAAGGCCCTGGTAAAAGGTAAATCAGCAAATGGGCACGATGCCCCGGCACCTTTGGTTGCCGAAGAAACTGAAAATCAGGAGGCAGAAGCCTAATGAATCGAGTTGAATTACAAAATCTGGCTGAACGAGAACTGGAGAAACAACAGGAATTCCGCTGTCGACTATTGTGCTGTGGCAGCACCCCCTGTTTATCTTCCGGTGGTACGGCTGTGCAAGAGACCTTCAGAGACATCTTGAAAGCCGACAAATCCTTAGGAGCAGAGATAGCCGTGGTCTCTACCGGCTGCATGGGTCCATGCAGCCGCGGGCCGCTGGTTACGGTGCAAACGCAGGGTCAGAATGATGTAATCTATGAAACTGTAACGCCTGAAATAGCGCAGGAAATTGTAAAAAAACATGTCACCGGCGAGGAAGCAGAAAACCTGGAAGACAGCGTTTTACCGGGCGACATCCCTTTCTTCACCAAACAAAACAAGGTGGTGCTGGCCAATAGCGGTTTGATTGATCCTGAGCGCTTGGAAGATTATCTGGCTCATGGTGGATATACCGCCTTGGGATACGCCCTGCGCGAAATGACACCCGGGGATGTTTGCCATGAAATCATTGAAAGCGGTTTGCGCGGCCGCGGTGGTGCCGGCTATCCGGCCGGGCTAAAATGGAATCTGGTCCGCAAAGCCAAGGCTGATAAAAAATTTGTGGTTGCCAATGGCGACGAGGGAGATCCGGGGGCCTATATGGACCGCACCCTGATGGAGTCCGATCCACATCGGGTGCTGGAAGGCATGGCCATTGCCGGATATGCCGTCGGCGCAGAACAAGGCTTTATTTACGTTCGTGGCGAATACCCGATTGCCGCCAAACGCCTGGAAAAAGCCATCCGAATGGCGGAACGGCGCGGCCTGTTGGGTAGCCGGGTGATGGAAAGTAACTTTAGCTTCCGGATCGATGTTCGTATTGGGGCCGGGGCCTTTGTGTGCGGTGAAGAAACGGCTTTGATGGCCTCGATTATGGGCAAGCGGGGTGAGCCGATTCCGCGTCCGCCCTATCCGGCTCAAAGCGGGTTATGGGGCGGCCCCACCCTTCTCAACAACGTGGAAACTTTTGGCAGTATTGCCCCCATCATCAACAATGGCGCTGAATGGTACGCCGGTATTGGTACAAAAAAGAGTAAAGGTACCAAGATATTCGCGCTGGCCGGCCAGGTAGAAAACACAGGTCTCATTGAAGTACCGATGGGCATCAGCCTCCGCGAGATTGTGTTCGATATCGGCGGCGGTATCCCCAATGGTCGCTCGTTCAAGGCGGCTCAAACTGGTGGCCCGAGCGGCGGTTGTATCCCGGCCTCACACCTGGATACGCCGGTAGATTACGAGAGCCTGCGAGAGTTAGGCTCCATTATGGGCTCCGGTGGCTTGATTGTCATGGACGACACCACCAGTATGCCGGATGTCGCTAAATTCTTTATGGAATTTTGTATGGATGAAAGCTGTGGCAAATGCGTCCCCTGTCGGGTGGGTACGGTGCAGCTTTACCGCATTCTGGATCGCATTACCACTGGCATCGCCACCAGAGCGGATCTGGAAATAATGCAGGACCTATGCGTAATGATGAGAGAAACCAGCCTGTGTGGTTTGGGACAATCGGCACCTAATCCTCTTTTGAGTACGCTAAACTACTTCCCGGACGAATATGAAGCACTCATTCAAGATAACCCGAACCTGTCAAGCGGCAGGTATCAGTTACCAAAACAACCCGCTGAAGTAGCGATCGAGGAGGTGACCTGATGTCAGTTGTTACCCTAACCATTAACGACGAGTTGGTTAGCGCCAACAGCAGCCAATCCGTGCTGGAAGTTATTAGAGAGAATGACATTTACATCCCGACCTTGTGTCATATGGATGGTTTGAGTGAACGAGGTGGATGCCGATTATGTCTGGTTGAGGTGCAGGGTGCCCGAGCTTTACAGGCAGCCTGTGTAACCCAGGTCGGCGAAGGCATGGTCGTTACCACCCACAGCGAGCGGCTAAGCAAGTATCGCCGCATGATTCTGGAGCTAATCTTTGCCGAACGGAATCATGTTTGTGCTGTATGTGTGATGAATGGACATTGTGAATTACAGGCCGTGGCCGCCATCGAAGGGATGGATCACGTTCGATTTGATTACCTGCATCCCGACTTGCCTATGGATATCAGCCACGAACGTTTTGGCCTTGATCACAACCGTTGCATTTTATGTACCCGCTGTGTGCGCGTTTGTGATGAGGTTGAGGGGGCCCATACCAAAGATGTTTTGGGACGCGGCATCAATTGCCGGATTGTCAATGATCTCAACCAGCCCTGGGGCAGCAGTCAAAGCTGTACCAGTTGCGGCAAATGTGTTGAGATTTGTCCTACCGGGGCCTTGTTCCGTAAAGGCACGTCAGTTGCCGAGATGGAAAAACGACACGATTTCTTATCGTGGATTACCACAGGTCGTGAAAAGAATGAATGGGATCACGAAGCGAAGGCACCGTACTATTCATTGCAGAAGAAAGATTGACCTAAAAAACAACTTTATTTCCTCATGCCGAAACTCAGTTTCGGCACGTAATTGGGTGTCCAAACTCAGTTTGGACACCAGCCGAGGATTGATCAAAAAAACAAACCAGAGGAAACTTTAATGGCTCAAAAAAAACAGCAAAAAATTCGATTAGCGACA
>JBFGLD010000686.1:0-4235 GCA_041576335.1 Anaerolineae bacterium
AGTCATACACCGCCGAGCGGCTGCCAAATTGAGAATGTTCGATGGTAAGGCCCGGTAGCTCTAAGGCCGAGAGGTTGGTGTTTTGCAGGATGAACATTACCTGTACCAGCGGGGCCCGGCTCAGGTCGCGCTCGAGCTGGAGTTCCTCCACCAGTTGTTCGAACGGGAGATCCTGATGGCTGTACCCCGCCAAGGCCACTTCCCGGACCTGGGCCAAAAGCGCGCGGAAGGAGGGCGCACCCGAGAGATCGCTGCGTAGAGCAATCATATTGAGAAAGAGACCGATCAGCGGTTCGGTTTCGGCCCGGCTGCGGTTGGTGATGGGCGTGCCCACCACCAGATCGGCCTGATTGGAATAGCGGTAGACCAGCACCTTAAAAGCGGCCAGCAAGGTCATAAAAAGCGTCGCTCGCTCCTGCCGGCTGAGGGCTTTGAGGGCCTCGGTTAGCGCCTTGGGCAGATGAACCGGGTAGCGCGCTCCACTAGCTGTCTGTACGGCGGGGCGGGGCCGGTCGAGGGGAAGATCGATGGCGTGGGGGGCGTCGGTCAACTGCTGCTTCCAGTAAGAAATCTGCTGTTCTAGCATTTCGCCCTGCAGTTGGGCCCGCTGCCACAGGGCAAAATCGCCGTATTGGATCGGCAAATCAGGCAACTGAACCGGATGCTGCTTGACAAAGCCTTCGTACAGCGTGCTCAACTCGCGGCAAAAAACATCATACGACCATTCATCAAAACTGATGTGGTGAATCGAGAGCAGCAAGACATGCTTCTCGGGACTGAGGCGCAGCAGCCGGGTCCGAAATAGGGGACCCTGGCTCAGATCGAAATGACGTTGCGTTTCCACGGTGAATAAGCGCTGCGCTTCGGCCTCAGCCTCCGGCGGTGGCAGGTGTTGAAGATCGACCCGCGGCAGGCTAAACGCAGCCGGGGCGATGACCTGCACCGGCCGGCCGCCGACGACCGGGAAAGTGCTGCGTAGAACCTCGTGGCGGCGCACGATTTCAGCTAAACTTTGCTCTAATGCTTTATCGTCGAGTAGTCCTTGAACATGGAAGGCCAGCGGCAGGTGGTAGGCCGAACTTTCCGGCTCGAGCTGGGCCAAAAACCATAGTCGCTGTTGGGCGAACGAAAGCGGTGGAGGTTCGGGGCCGGTTCGGGCCAGAATTGTTTGGGCCGATCCTTTAGCTTTGTTTCGTTTCCCCCGGAGGCGCTGTTTCAGCAGGGCCTGCTTGGCCGGCGATAGTTTAGTCGTTTGGGTTGTAGGGTTCAGGTCTTTCGTCATGATTTGTCTTAATCTGGCGCAATTAATTTTGACTTATGCACTTGCGCAAAAAAATATGATTTACTTAGTCCGCCTCTTCCAAAGCTTGCTGCGCCTCTTCTTCAGACAAGGCTTCCAATTCGGAAATTAGCTTTTGTTCCAGAACGACGACAAATTCGGCAATCGTTGGAGCCTCAAACAAAGTGCGGAGAGGGAGATCAATCTCAAACCTTTCGCGAACGCGGGCAATGGTCTGGGTCACTAAAAGCGAATGCCCGCCCAATTCAAAGAAGTGATCAAAAACGCCGACGACATCTACCCGCAGCACTTTAGCCCAAATCTCAGCCAAAATCTCTTCCGTTTCCGAACGAGGCGCTACATATTCGTGATCGCTACTCATTTGTTCCGGCTCTGGGAGGGCCTGACGATCTACTTTACCATTGGGCGTTAGAGGAAGGGAGTCTAGCAACACAAAAGAGGTAGGCATCATATGGTCCGGTAAGGTCTCCCGGAGCATGTCGCGCAGATGACTAACCGTGTTTTCCGCTTCAGTTTCACAGACAATATAGGCAATGAGCCGTTTGTCTACGGTAACTGCCGGACGTTCCGGTCCAGCAGGAGTCGATCTTGTAGACAATTCATTCAGTTTTTGGACGAGAATAGTCCGCTGTTCCGGGGATAGTTTTTCAATTCGGGTATATAAGTCATTCATAATTATTACCTTTAACAAAATTATTTTATCGCTTTAATCACTACCATCGAATTCGCCCACCAGGCGTCTTTTACGTCGGTCGGCATTGTCAGATCAACCACGCTTAATGTAAATTCTTTAAAGTACTGCAAAACCGCTCGCTGATGGGTCCGGCTGAAGGAGTCGATTTCGTGGGTGAGATAGGTAAAGATACCACCATCGTGTAAATGGTTGGCGGCGGTGGCAAAAAAGTGTTCGGCAAAGGTGGTGCTATTGACCACTTGCTCCAGATATTCTGCTTCGTTAAGTGGGTAGGCGTGAAAAAAGATACCATCATACTGGAGAAATTGGTCGAGGGTATCTTGCCACTTGCCATGGATCAACCGAATATCCTGGTCAGGATATTGCTGGCGCCATGTCTGATATGCGTCGACAATCGAGTCATTACATTCAACGATCGTGTGTGATCGAACACCTCGCGCTTGAATAAGGTCGGCTGAGATCCCGCGTCCAAATCCGACCTCTAACACATCGCCGTGAGTTTCGGTTACGATGTCTGCCATCGCTTCCATCAAAGGTATCTGCCAATCCTCCATGATTTGATCGTCGGTGAGCACCTGATGGGTTCGATCAGAGATTCGGTCAGCCTCGCCACCGGGCACAAAATGTTTGGTGCTACGATCTAGATCGTTGAGATCGCTGGCAAATTCACTTAAGGCTTTGTTTAGGACCCAGTTTCGCTGGGCAGTTCGAGGGGGGGTGATAAAGTTATCATTCTTAATTCGGAGCGATATTTCAAAATCTCGCAAGCGCTTCAAGCGACGAGTCACGATCCCACCTCTTCTCCCGCCTCGATAGCCAAAATTTTGACGGCAACCTCAAACTTCCCCCAGCACAAATATTCATATTCAACGGCATACTCCTGGCAGAATTCCTGAAAGGCCCTATACTCGTGCGCTTTCCAGTTGGGATAATTAAAATATTCATTGAAGACAATGATGGAACCGGGCTTGATGCGGGAGGCCAAGTTAGTCAATATGGTTTTAGCCGACGTGTACAAGTCAGAGTCGATGTGAGCCAGGGCCAAATCTCCACATTGATCGGCTAAGAATTTGGGCAAACTGTCTTCAAACCAGCCAGCGACCAACCGAACGTTGCTGTTGACTTGGGGAATACCCTCACCGCTAAATGTGCCCTTTTCCTGCACCCAGCCCGTCCACGCTTCAGGCAAGCCGGCAAAGGAATCAAAGCCGTGGATTACTTTTGTCGGATTTAGGCTGGAAATGAAGTTAATCGTTTGCCCGGTTCGTACCCCAAATTCCAAAAAAAGACCATTCAGCGTAACATTTTGTGAGGAATGAGCCAGCACTTCGTATTCATCGTGCTTAATCATCGCCTGACTCATATTGGCTTTGATATACTCGACCGTTTCAGCTAGGGCCTCCTGTCTAAGGGCGTAGTGAGGATGCCAACGCTCAGAATAAAGGCTGTTGTAATTCTCCAAAATGATAGGCATCGTGCGTAGAACAATGGTGTTGACAATCCGTTTATAGAGCCTTTCGATTTGTCGCTTCATTCACCGCTCACCCTGTCATTGCTTCAACGCTGTTCATAAGGCGGTCAGCTTCATCATTACCAAGCAACAGCAGTTGATCGAGCAGTGCCATAGTATCATCAGGATCAATTACCCATTCATCCTGGTCAGGGAGACCCGCCTCGCGCTCGCGGGCCACGACCACGGCCTCTCGCACTTGAGGATTACGTTTCAATACGGCTTCAATCTCTTCTAACTCAACCCGATAGCCTCGAATTTTTACCTGATGGTCAACCCGGCCTACAAATTCAATGTTGCCGTCTGGACGGAAGCGGGCCAGGTCGCCAGTTTTGTACAACTGGGCGCCGGGCTCATCACGGAAAGGATCTGGGAGGAATCGCTCGGCCGTGAGCTCTGGCCTTTTGAGATAGCCGCGGGCGACCTGCACCCCGCCGATGTAAAGCTCGCCAGGCTCACCGATTTGGACTGATTGCAGGTCCTCGTCCAGCAGATGGATTTGGGTGTTGGCCACAGGTCGTCCGATCGGAACCGGACGGTTCTCCCCCCCGGGATGGCAGGCGTAGTAGGTCACATCCACTGCTGCCTCGGTGGGACCGTACAGGTTATGCAACTCCGCGCCCAGCCGGTTAAAGAACCACTCTTTCAGATCGTAAGTGAGCGCCTCGCCGCTGCATATCACCCGCCGGAGCGATTGGCAGCGCTCAATGTCCGGTGTGTCCAGAAAGATG
>JBFGLD010000687.1:0-4232 GCA_041576335.1 Anaerolineae bacterium
CCTGTATCTGATCGGCTCAAGCAAAGAAGCCCACGGGCGGTTGATGAACCGCTCGACGTAAGTGGCCAAAAGAAAAGCACGGATAATCTTTTGGCCAAACACCCCAGCCTGTTAGCCATGTTCTCAAGGACACTTCACCCCGCTTCGATGCTCTCCGCTTCGTTCAGTGTGACATTGTAGAAGTAGTTACGATTTATGAATATCTTAGTTTCAATCAATCCCTAGTGCAGGTGGCTAAGTAGATTCAGTGCCATTTGGAAGTCGAGCGGGATGACTTGCGCCGCATCGTTGAGCCGCAAGTCATCCCGCCTTAACATCTCTTAAAGCCAAACCGGATCAAAGTGGAGCCTATTCGGAATTCATCAAACCGTCCCACAGGTAGGAGTAGTACTCATAGGCCCCGGTGTTGCCGATGTGCAGCGGGTTGGCGGCATCCAAGCCGGCCGCCCAGGAGGCGACCACGTCGTTGGCGTCAAAATCGGAGCCGTCGTGGAATATGACCCCTTCCTGCAGCGTGCAGGTCCACACCGTCGCGTCCTCGTTGGCCTCACACCCGGTCGCCAACGCCGGCTGAACATCTCCAGAGTCCAGGGCATACTTCAGGAGCGGCTCAACCACTTGTTGGCAGGCACTGAGCGACTCGCCGTCGGTTTCGTCGCCGCAGTAAAGGCTGATCGGTTCAGCATTTTGCATCCAAACAAAGGTATCACTGCCCGTATCCACAAACTCAGCCCGGACCGCCCCAAACGGCGGCAGGTTAGTTTCGATGTCGGCCCGAGCTGCATCGGCCGAGGCCCCGTGGGCAATGGGCACCATCGGCACCAGTTCCTTGATGGCATTGTTGGCCTGCTCGTACAGCGGCGCAGCAGTATCAACATCGGCAATCTGGGAGGCCTCTTCCAGTACTTCGTATATCTCCGGATGGGGCTCGCCATACTGCGGATTTTCGGCACTAAAGTGGAAGTCGAGGAAGTTGGTCACGTGGGGATAGTCCGCTCCCCAGCCCAGCAGGTAAAAGCCGTCCAGGTTGCCGGCAGTCGACTCGGCAATGAATTCGCCCGACTCCATGACCACTACCTCGGCATCGATATTGAGGTTGTCCTTGAGTTGGGATTGGAACTCAACCGCAACCAGGCCCGGTTCGGGCAGGTAGACTCGGAACACATCCCGATAGTAGATGCTGGTCTTGAAACCGTCGGGGAAGCCGGCCTCGGCCAGCATTTCCCGAGCTGCTTCGGGGTCAAATTCATACCATTCGTCTCCAGTACAGCCATTCGGGATGCTGCATGGGGTGAAGTGGGAGGCTGCTTCTGACCCGGGCGGATAGAAGTTGTCCACGATCCGCTGTCGGTCGATACCCATTGCAATCGCCTTTCGCACGTTGATATCGTCGAACGGTTCAAAAGTGTTAGTCATCGCCAGGTACAATATATTCGGGTTGGCATCTCGAAGTAGTTGCAAGCTAGGATCTGCTTCCACGGTTTCAAAATCGTCCGGACTGATACTGGTGATTTGGTCCACCGTGCCCGACTGGAGTTCCAGCAGGCGGGCTGCCCCTTCCGTCGCCCAGCGCATTACAAAGGTCTCCACAATGGCCGGGTCGCCCCAGTAGTCGTCGAAACGTTTTAAGATGATGCTGTCCCCGCGGTTCCAGGAGTCCAACATAAATGGGCCGGTGCCAATGGGGCTTTCGAGCAGTTCGCCGGTGCCGCCGGTGGCTTCGAGGTGTTCGCGGGGTTGGATGCCGAAGGGGGTGAAGGCGGCTTTGGCCAGGAAGGCGGGATCGGGTTTGCACATGGTGAACTCGACGGTCAGCTCGTCGACGGCGGTGATTTGGCCAACTTTTCCGCCGTAGTCGCAGCTGCCGGCGCTCAGGGTCAGCAAGCCGTCGGTTTCGAGCAGCCCGGCAGGAGCTAGTTCGACCATAGCCTTTTCTGCCATCGCCTCGTCGCCCTTCTCTTCCATCGCCATTTCGCCGGTCGAAATCACGGACAGGTCAGCCCCAAACCATTTCATCGAAAGGTCGCTTAAGGTCCCGTCGGCGTGCATCTCGTCGATAATCTCAGAAACCGTGTCACGCAGACCACTGGCATCAAGCGTGCTGTTCTTATCAAAGGCGGCGGCCAGGTTCTCAACAAAAACCGGTTCGCCCACTTTAACGACATCAATCCCGCTGGAAATAGCTTCGTCAACGACCGTGCCCGAGGTCAGGAACACATCAAATTCCTCACGGCCGGCCTGAATAGCCTGGGCACATTCAGCATCGGTTGACAGCGGAATGACGGTAACGTCTGCCGGGGGCGGCACATTAATGAATTCTGCCGGAATACCGATGTCTTCCCCATTGAGGTAGAGTTCATAAGTTGTGGCTGTACCCACACACACGGCCTTGCCGGCGATGTCATCAAGACTCTCGATGCCGGCTTCAGGGCGTGCGGCAAATTGAGCCGGGGTGAAATAGTAGCCGCTGGAAAAATAGAGGACCTCGGCCCGGGGCGTGGTGATGGTCATCGAGCCAACGCTCATATCCCAATTATCGCCCCAGTTTCCGGCGGTGATGGCATCCCATTCCGGGGTAACGAATTCAATCTCAACGCCCAGACGCTTGGCAATTTCGGTGGCCACGTCGATGTCAAAGCCTTCAAAACTACCGTCCGGCTTGAGCACCGATTGAGGGGCGTAATTCGGGTCGGTTGAGACCAGGACGACGCCCTCGGCTAAAACCTTGCTTAACAAGTCTTCCTGGGCCGGTTCCGCCGCGGCTTCTTCAGCCGGAGCAGCCTCTTCGGCCGGGGCAGCTTCCTCGGCCGGGGCGGCCTCTTCTACAGCCGGGGCGGCTTGTTGCTCCTCAGCCGGAGCAGGTGCCGGGGCGGCACCGCCGCCACAAGCAGCCACAAGAACTAATACGACTGAAAGCGTTAGCCATAAAAACAAAATTTTTTTGCTTAACATCTAGATCTCCTCCTACGTGATCAAACATCTTTGTTTTAGCTGAATTGATTGTAACTATTCAACCAGGACTGACAGTCTTTAAAAAACAGGACGATTTTTTGGCAATAACACCTGTAATTATGGAATATCGCCATTAAAAGCGCAGGACTGCCAGTCCTTAACGGATAACCCGAATAGTTGCAATTGAATAACAACTGTGTTTGGTATAAATGAATATTTGCCGGATTTGGTCTGGTGGCACCTCCTTTTCTTCAAATTACAGGGTTTTGAAAAAAGATGTTTCTTAACAGTATCACCTTTGATAATCAGCGTGCCGCTTTAGAGGGAACAGAGTCTAACGAAGTATTTCAGCGCGCAGCCTCCCTGTGGGACGGAGGCTCACAGAGGTTTTTAATTGCTCAGCGCTTTTTTGGGCTTTCTCTGTGATTCTCGGCGTTGTTATCCGCAGGTAGGCCTAAGATGACATTGTTGAATTAAGAATTCTGCGGTGCAAAGTCCCCTGTATCGTGACAGTATAGCACGAGCACGACGATGCGGCAAAAGCCTTTATTTTGATCCCGGCTGCGTCCGGAATTTTAGGCGAAATAGGTAACAGTCACTTTAAGCACTATTCTGCTAGACATTTCCTTCGTCAGTAGGGGCCGTTTCGAACAACAATCTGACGACAAGTGACTGTCATCTTCCGTCCTCTGTATTCCCGGCATAGCCTACATCCATGGGAACGGCGCGTTTGATTTGGGCAGAGCCCGGTTCTCGGCGAAGCGGTCAAACGTGAAAGGAGCCAGCAGCTCGCTTTGTTCGCCGGTTAAAATGCGGGCCACCTGCTCGCCGACGCCGATCATTTTGAAGCCATGGTTGGAGTCGGCAATAACGTAGACGTTGGGCCGCATGAAGTCGAAGATGGGGAAATTGTCGGCTGAGAAGCAGCCCACCCCGCCGGACGGTTTATTTGAGGCCGCTTTGCGAGTACCTTCGTACCGCTTCATACAGTGAGCCAGCGAGGCTACCCACAAATCGTAAAAATTATCGTCAACGCAGAAGTAGGGGCTGCGGGTGCCGTACGGGTCTACCTCGCACTCCGGCCCGACGTCCAGCGGCACCGCCCCCCCCTGAACCGAATGTTTATCCCGCTTAAAGTAGATACCCCAGGGCTGATCCCACACCAGGCGACCGGCCTCACTGTAGAGGGGTACGTCGCTGTCGACGTGGACGAGCGGCGGGCGTCTGCCGTCGTTGGTGATATGAATATAGGGATTGATCTCGATTTCGCCCTCCTGTAG
>JBFGLD010000688.1:0-4224 GCA_041576335.1 Anaerolineae bacterium
AAGATGTAGCCACTAGTGTATCACAATATATAGTATTTTGCAAGCCCTTATACCACAACATCTTGTGCTTTTCCTTAAAATTATTTAATCAGAGCACGCCATTTACGTCCAAATCCTTGGGCCTAACCACTCACCATGTTGTCACCTCACCAGCGGCACCGGGCTTAACCGCGGGTGCGTTGTCCGTGGCGGTACAGGCCGGCCAATTCGAATGATGTTTTGGGGTCGGTAAAACGGCCGGAGCGGATCACGGATATCAATAAATGCCGGCGTGACATTCCGCTCATTCATGTCCGCCAGCAAGGCGGTGAGCACGACCAGTTTGGCCTTAATTTCGCTTCCGTTTCCCAGGTAGACCGGCCACCCCTCCGGTGTAGCCACCATTAATCCTCGTGCCTGCGAATACCGCACTACCAAAACATCAGGAGCCAAAAGACGAAGGGTCTGTGCTCCTTCGACGATAGTGGGATCAATGTGGGTCCCGGTTTGCAAAGGCTGCGCCTCATCATCGAAAATGCGCAGCATACCGCTCAAGTCTCCCTTTGGTGGTACAATCATGCCCTCTTCATCAACCCACCAAACGGTTTCACCCGTTTGCCAAAGTAACTCCGGCCGCCGCTCTACAACCTCGATCTCAACCACTGACGGCAGCGCGACCGAAACAGAAGCGTCCTTAATATTAGGCAGGCTGCCGACCTTTTCCGCAACTTTCACCGGATCGATCCAGAATATACTTTGGCGATCGATACCGCCAGCCGCATAAATTTCCTGAGCCGAAACGGCGATGTTGCCCCGTATCGCCGCCGTGTACACAAAAAAGAAGGGTGAGCTAAATAGGATGTATATCACGTAGCTCAAACAACTCAGTACAAGAACACCACTCAGCTTCGCACCCCGTACCTGCCAAAACTTTAAGACGGGAGCCAGAGAAATGTGCGGCTTGAACGCCGTAACTTCATAATTTATGCTCTCTACCCCCAAACGCAATTCAGACCGTCGGCGCCGGCGGTTTTTTGCTCCGAACATTACTTCCAACTTCCCTTACTCAGCGGTATGCACGTCAAACGTGGTTTGAGACTGCTGTTTTTCCTGGTGACGCTCCATTGCCAGCTCAATCAAGCGGTCGATCAGTTCACGATACGAGATGCTACTAGCTTCCCATAGTTTGGGATACATACTGATGGGGGTAAAACCCGGCATCGTATTAAGCTCATTTAAATACGCCTCGCCCGTAGCTCTTTCGAGTAGAAAGTCGCACCGGGCCAGACCGGAACAGTCCAGGGCCCGAAACGCCATTACCGCCAAGTTCTGGATCAGTTCGGTATGTTCAGGCGTTAACGGCGCCGGAATCAGTAACTCTGAACGGTTATCGATATACTTGGCGGCATAGCTGTAGAATTCGCGGGAGGGGATTATCTCACCCGGCACCGAGGCCATTGGGTCATCATTGCCCAAAACGCTGACCTCAATCTCGCGGGCGTCCAAGCCCTGCTCGACAATGAGTTTTCGGTCATAACGACCCGCATCACTCAGACCATGGCCTAATTCTGATTTGTTTTTGACCTTGTGGATGCCGACGCTGCTTCCCAAATTAGCCGGTTTGACAAACATCGGATAGGACATAGCGGCTTCACATTCGGCTATAATGCTTTCCGGGTTCGATTGCCACTGCTGGCGCAAAAATACGCGATGGGTGACGATCGGTAGCCCGTGTGCCCGGAAGATATCTTTGGCAATGACCTTGTCCATAGCAGCAGCGCTGGCCGTCACGTTGGAACCTACATAAGCAATCCCGACCAACTCAAAAAACCCTTGGACGGTGCCGTCTTCACCATATGTTCCGTGCAAAACCGGAAAAATTACATCCAGCGGACCGGTTTCCTCGACACCCAAGATGAGTTGGGTCAAATGGGAAGAATCTTCAGTAACAGGCTTGGGGTGCTGGAACTCAGCTTCAATGACGGGATGTCCGGCGGCTGCATCCAAAAGTTGTTGGTGAATATTCTCACCCGTCAGCCACTGTCCCTCCTTGGTAATACCGATAGGGATGACGTCGTATCTATTTTTGTCGATCGCGTTCATAATGCCTTTGGCCGAGGTTAAGCTCACTTCGTGTTCTCCACTTTGCCCCCCAAAGACGATGCCAACGCGCACTTTTCTATGACGTTTCTTGGTCGAACTCACCGATCACCTCAATTTCTAATTCGAGCCTGACTCCGAGCTGCGCTGCCACAGCATTGCGAGCCGTATTGATCAGAGTCATCACGTCACTCGCCGTGGCCCTACCCAAGTTTTGAAAAAAGTTGGCGTGAACCGGCGAAATTTGGGCCTGGCCAACACGATACCCTTTTAAGCCAACCGTCTCTATTAAACGTCCTGCATAATCTCCCGGTGGGTTCTTAAACATGCTGCCAATGGTTGCCCCAGGCGGCTGGCTGGCTTTACGACGCTCATTAAAAGCATTCAAGCGCGCATCGATCTCGCCCAGCGGCGCAGTTGTCAACTGCAATTCTGCCCGCAAAACGACCCAATTTGATGTCTTCACCGAACGCGACCGGTCCAATTTATATCGTTTCAAGCGTGAGCTGCGGTAGTCGTACTCAAACCAGCTGGCCGGCTGCCACACTCGCTCCGCTGTAGGCGAAAGCATTTCTGCCTGCACGAGGTTTCGGGCGATATCGCCGCCGTAGGCGCCGGCATTGTTCACCACGGCCCCACCAACCGTACCCGGAACGCCAACCGCCCATTCCAATCCACTTAGGCCCCGCTTGGCACATCGACGAACCAAGTTGGGCAATATGCATCCGCTTTCCGTCGAAATATGGACCTTCCAACCGGCCTCGGTGCCGATGGTGGCAGGAAAGTCGACCCGGCGCGCCCGATTTTCAATGACTAACCCGCGAATGCCGGCATCGCTAATGAGTAAGTTTGCCCCACCTCCCAAAATAAAGACCGCAACATCATATTGTTGAGCCAACGTGACCGCGTCGACCAACTCTGTCACACTTCCTACGGCTAGCCAAATATCGGCGGGGCCACCCAATCGGAGTGTGGTATGGTTGGCCAGCAGTTCGTTACGACGTAATCGGTCGCCAAATCTAGCCGAAAAAGCCGCCAAAATAGCTTCATAGGGCAAAGCGTTATGACTCACTCCAAGCCTCGTACCACATTATCTGTCTGCATACGACTTTAACCATCTGGTTCAAGCTTGGCCCGGCGGTCACCCCACCCGGCCCGAAATTTGGCACATTTTCGTGCCTGTCGCCACAAGCAAAAGCGACATTTACAGTATGGTCAAAGTCCGGCCGTAATAATCTCAGGTTCATAGCCGGGATTAGGAAGCTTATGGTTTTTACCTACCCTATTTCCCCAATCCGGCGTTACACATTCTTTCCACCTAAAGTTGAACGGCTTTAACCGCTTACGCTGCTGGTGAAATGTCATCCATGGAGGAGATTTCGGCCATAATCCGACGCAGCATGGCCTGCTGAGCCGCTTTTGCCGCGGTTAAAGCTTTGAAGCGTTCCGCCTCCGATTCCTCTGCCGGCGTCAGCGCCGGCCCTTCTTGAGACTTGAGCGCCTGATCGCGCTTTCGCCGGTTATTCGCTGCGACTATCTTGCCGCGCTTTTTTTTGAGTTTTACTAACTTGAGTTCACTTTTAGACATTCATTTCTCCTTTAGACTCCAGATTTGCTAAAACCCACTCTCCTACGAGATAGCCATCGCCTGCGCCAAAGGTCAAAAGGACATCGGGCGGCGATAGGTGGGTTACCAAATAGTCGGCTGTTTGACGAAGAGAACCAATATAGTGAGCATCAGGATGAGTCATGCGATCGATAATATCTCGACTATGGACCAAACCGGTATCCCTCTCGCGCGAGGCGTAAATATCAACAATAATAACGTGGTCAGCCTCCTCAAAGGCCTGGGCAAAATCGTCAAGCAGGGTAAAAGTACGGCTAAACGTATGCGGCTGGGCTACGACCCATAAGGGCCGCTTGCCGAAACGCGTTCGAGCGGCGGCCAGGGTCACCTTAATCTCGGTGGGATGATGGGCATAATCGTCGACGATCGTGATGCCTCCAACTTCACCTTTCAATTCAAACCGACGGCCGACGCCTCCAAAACGCCCCAAAATCTCCGCCGCCCGGGCTACGTCAAGGCCTTGATGATACGCAATGACCAGGGCAGCCAGCGCATTCGCTACGTTATGTAACCCTGGT
>JBFGLD010000689.1:0-4223 GCA_041576335.1 Anaerolineae bacterium
ACCCCGACGCCAACTTCAACCAGCACGCCGACGGCGACTTTTACTCCGACGCCAACGCCGGACATTCACTTTGTCTTTAACCACGTACTCAACCCTTCGTGGCCGGCAGAGTTAACCTCTGGTCAAGACGTGGTCAATGTCTCCTTTAAGTATATTACGACCGAAGGGAGCGGGGTTCGCTTCGTAGCCCTGCCGCTATCGGGCAGGGCTCTTGCTCCAAACCAATCTGCCCCAATGTCGCCCATCTATCCACCGACCACACTCGAAGCCGAGAAAACCGGGAACAGTGCGTTTACTATTTTGTCGGGTGATACCCAAATCGATCAGATAAGAGTACAAATGTGGACGGCCGATAAAAATGCTTTGTTATACGAGTATCCCATTCCGGTGAACTACCAATTTACAGAGGTTAAACCGGACTTTCACGCTGTATCAAACATTATCTTAACGCCGGCTTCGCCGGCGGGATTGGCCTTTGGAGAAGAGGTGATCGTCAAATTTGATTATTCAACCACCGAAACTGGTGGTGTGCTGATCTTCATCAGGCCTTTTTCGGACGGTGCCCTGGCCCCTAACTACACTGCTTCGGGTTCGCCCGTCTATCCGGTTGGTGAAGGAAGCGGCAGCGGTGACTTTACCGTTGTCTCCGGAGAAATAAATATTGATCAAATTCGGATCCAGATGTGGAATGTCGATCAGGACAAATTATTATACGAGGATTTTGTAGCGGTGCGCTTCGAATTCAAAGAGCCGTCATCGCCGGTGCCGATTCCCCGGCTGCCGCTCACGCCACTGCCCCTTGAACCGTAAAGAACCTTTCGAGACTCGAGGATTCAAATTCTTAAAATTAAAAGCGATTATCGTCGTGGTTATGATTATTATTCAAAACCAATAAAGCTTCTTCGATGCTATCGTAAATCGCAAAAAAGTCTGTTGTACCTGCTAACTCAAGAACCCGATAAACGTTCTCAGGCAACCCGACCAGAGCCAATCTCATTACGCTTCTCCGCGCGTCTACCAAAGCCCGAATGCCGGCCATTGTCATATCACTCAGATTTTCCAACTGCAAAATCACCGTATTCGCCTGGTGAACTTGCAGGCTATGCGCCAGGTGTTTGCTAAACTGCTCAATTGCGTGTGCGCCAAACCGGCCGGACAGGGTCATAAAGATAATCTCATTCTCCAAATAATCTTTCATGTAAAAATCAGACATATATACGGGATTTGACAATTCAAGTTCGAGCCCCTCGCGAGCAATGATTACTTCCGGAACCGAGCCCCTGTTTTGTCCCAAGTATTCTCTTGTTTCTCGTAATATTTGCACGATTTCTGCATCCGTGGAAATCGGGTCGTGGTGAAAAAGATATAAGCTCTTAACATTCGCCTCGCGGGCAATGTCGGCTCCAATTAAGGCTGAGCTATGACCCCAGTCCTCCTTTACGAATGACTCTCGCACGGAAAACATCGAGTCAAAAATAAGTGCGTCCGCATTAGCGTAAAAGTTGCAATATTTCGCGGTACTGGCATAGTCAAGATTTTTGTATTCGCCATCGGTCGCCAAAATAGCAATGGCATTATCGGCAACAACACGATAGGCATAGGCCCGACCGGGATGTTTAAGTTCGATATTGGTTACGGTTGCGTTGCCGATGGTAATTTGGCCGCCTTCGTCCATCTTGTGGAATTTACAATTTGCGTTTATCTGGTCAAAGAGGAGGGGAAAAAATTGCGGCTGCATCTGTCGAGCCAGGGTATCAGGAACGTGGTCTTGGACGTGATAAATATCGAACGTGTTGCCCGGTATGTGAATCGGTCGAAAAAAAGGAAATCCCTGGATATGATCCCAGTGGGTGTGAGTGAAAATCAAATGGGCCTGTCCCTTGCCTTGACTGAACTTAAACTTTCTGGCAAGTTCATTTCGTTCGTCTAACAAGAACTCGCCCAATTCTCGAAGCCCGGACCCTGCATCAAAAATTATCAAATCATCTTCAAGTTCGATACTAATGCAGGTTGTATTACCGCCGATCGTGCTGTTGGTGAGGTTTTGGGTCAATTCTGCTGAAAACTCTTGGATTGCTCTGGCATCTTTGAGATCAACATTCTTTCGACCGGCAGCCCTTAATGCCAATAAAATTTTCTGCTCAACCTGATCGGGGCGTAAAGGGGCGGGAATAGAGCCTCGAGTTCCCCAGAATTTCAGCCGCATAATTCCCTCTAAATTTGAAATGTAGAGTCCGTCCGAATAAAATACAAGGATAACTTAGCACGTTACGAGTCCATTGGCAATAGTCTTACTGTCCTGTATGTTAAGAAGCGAAGAAGAAGATTTGGTTAGACAGGGATTTAAACTAGGTATGATATTCGGCGTTAATTTCAATATATTTATAGGAGAGGTCGCAACTCCAAACCGTAGCCTCGGCCGATCCCAGGCCCAAATCGGCCCTTAAACTGACTTCTTTACGCCCAACCATCCAGTTCTGCACGGCCATCGCATCGATGGCCAGCGGCTCGCCCAGTTTGACCAGTTGAAAATCATCCAGCCACAATGATATTCGGCCCGGATCAACCTTGATCCCACTGCGGCCGACGGCCGCCAGCGCCCGGCCCCAGTTGGGATCGTTTCCAAAAAGAGCGGCCTTTAGCAGGGGGGAGGTCGCCATGGCTTTGGCCGCAGTTTCAGCTTCGGTTTCTGTCTCGGCTCCACGGACGACAATCTCTAACAACTTGGTAGCGCCCTCGCCGTCACGAGCCACCGCTTTGGCCAGGCTGGTACATACGCTGGTTAAAGCGGCACTAAAAGCATCAAATTCAGGAGTCGACTCGCAAATCGGGACGGCGTTGGCTTGGCCGGAAGCCAAGATAACTACCGTATCGTTGGTACTTGTATCGCCGTCAACGCTGACCCGGTTGAAGCTGTAGGCAACGGCCCTTTTCAGGGCAGCATCCAAGACATTCGGCTCAACCAAGGCATCGGTCGCGATCATCCCCAGCAGCGTGCCCATATTGGGGTGTATCATTCCGCTGCCTTTAGCAACCCCTCCTATAGAAATGTTGTGGTCTTTGATGGATGTTTTTAAGAAAGCTTCTTTTGTGACCAGATCCGTTGTCAAAATGGCCTGTGCCGCGTTACGGCCCATTAACCCAGCCTCGGTTAAGATTTCTTTGCTGGCTTGGCGAATTCCTTTTTCGATTTTGTCCATTGCCAGTTTGTGCCCAATAACCCCGGTGCTCATTACAAAGACGCTGTCGGTCGGAAGGCCACAAGCGGCTTCAGTCAGGCGGGCCATCTGCTCTGCATCGCGTAACCCCTGCTCACCTGTGACCGCATTGGCATTGCCGGCATTGGCCACGACCGCCCGGACTTTTCCTTTATTTCGTTTTAGCAAAGTCATGTCATATAGAACGGGGGCAGCCTTAAAAGCGTTGGTCGTAAAAACAGCGGCCGCTGAACCGAGCGATTCGGTCAGAAGCAGCGCTAAATCCGGTTGTCCCGATTGCTTGAGGCCACAGGTAACGCCCACCGCGCGAAAACCCGGCACCCGGGTCAGGGGCGATCTCAACGTGGTCATTTTTGAACTCCCTTGAAAATAACCCCGTAGGGCGGGGGGCCTGGGGGGTAGTTCCCCCCATTTTCATCCCCCGTTGTCGTCCCGCTAGGGACTGTCGCACTCCTGGTAATTTGACGGCAGTATTTAGCCTAGTTTTGAACGCTAAGATACAACAACCGGTTCAATTTGGCAACCGCAACCGCGCTCTCAAGATCGTTCGTTCGGGTGCGTGAGGGTCTGTCCCGGATTTTTGAAAAAGAGTGGCCCAGTCTGGAAATAAGCGTTCTTTTACGTCGGTACATATCTCTTGAAGACTGGGCCAGTCTGGTATGACTGAAACTCGCCTAAAATCTGCGACACACCCGTGTGTGGGGATGCGATTGACGATGGTCGAACTTCGTGTTATACTTCGGCGCTGTTGGAAGAATCAACTTTATCAAGAACCAGGTTCTCCGGATTTTGTCGACGGCTAAATCTAAATATATTACGATAACTCGAAGAGGAGAAACGTTAAGGGTAAAGGGTAACATCATGACTATTCAGCGATGAACTCTTTATCCTTTTTATTTTTATCTAATCAAGGAGAATAATGATGGATTCAGTTAAATTTGTTCTTAATGAGGACCGTATTCCTCGGTCTTGGTATAACATTGTGGCCGACTTGAAAGAGCCACC
>JBFGLD010000690.1:0-4222 GCA_041576335.1 Anaerolineae bacterium
CAAACGGCTCGGCGGACGACGTGCCTGACATGGATGAAACGGTCGTGGAACGGCTGCGTGATTTGGGCTACCTTGAATAACCGTTGCGATCCGTTTCTGTCGAGTTGAAAATGAATAGGTAACGTATGCGCGTATTTATGATAACCATGTTTTTTTACCCCCAAGTGGGCGGGGCCGAAAAACAGGCACACAAGCTCTCTAAAAAACTCATAGAGAAGGGCATCGACGTAAAAGTAACAACCGGTTGGTGGTTCACCGGTACGCCGGCCCAGGAAACGATCGATGGGGTGCCCATAACCCGCTGCTTTACCTTCTGGCAGATGTTTGGGATTAAGGGGTTGAGAAAATTCGGAGCGTACACTTACCTCTTAACGCTTTTTGTCCATTTGCTCAAACATCGCCATCAGTATGATGTGATTCATATCCACCAACTTGCGCATCACGCCTTTGCCGGCGTTGTGGCCGGCAAGCTGTTAGGGAAAAGGTCTTTGATCAAATTAGGCAATAGCGGGCGTGCCAGTGATATAAAGGTGATGCAACAGAACCGGCAAATTTGGGGGACCAAGCAAATGCTCCTCAAAATTCAACAGTACTGCGACCGTATCGTTGCCATATCTGGGTTGATCGAACAAGAATTGGTGGAAAACGGCTTTCGCCCCGAGCAAATTATCCGCATTCCAAACGGTGTACAGATTGATCAGATTACCCCAAAAGCCAGCTATGCCATTACGGATCAGGTTTTGTTAACTTATATAGGTCGACTGCATTGGCAGAAGGGCGCGGACGTGCTTATTAGCGCGCTTAACAAAGTGAGCGAGCTGCGACCGGAACTACGCTGGCGGCTAAAGATTTTGGGAGTTGGGCCGCTCTCCTCGCAGCTCAAACGACAAGTGCAAGCCTACGGCCTCGCCGACCGGATCGAGTTTTGTGGCCTCGTTGACAACGTGCTTGATTGTTTGATCCGAACCGATATTTTTGTGCTGCCTTCGCGGGCCGAGGGGCTTTCGAACGCCCTACTGGAAGCCATGTCTGCGGGGGTTCCTTGCCTTGTCACCGACATTGAAGCGAACGCTGAGATTATTCAAGATGGTTACAATGGTCTCCTGACGCCCGACGAAGATGAAGAAACAATGTGTCGATCAATTTTGCGTCTGGCTGATGATGAAGCGCTGCGGAGCAAATTGGGAAAGCGAGCTCGCCAAACCGTCGTCGATCGCTACTCTCTGGATGCCATTGCTGACAGATATATCAAGCTTTATTCGCAGTTGTTAGCTTACTCCACAACAACCGAGCGACAATTACCCAGAAATTGATCAGACTTTGAAGGGAACGACGGTTGAGCAGTTTCTTGAGCAGAATGAATCAATGAATATCGGGATCATAATTGGCCGTTTTCCGCCGGATCTTCTGGGTGGGGCCGAACTTCAAGCCAAGCAAATCGCGGAGCAGTTGGCTGGGCGGGCGCATCACGTCGTCGTGTTTACCCGGCGCTATAATAGGCGCCGTTACCTCGAAAGAATCGATGGCTACACCATTTGCCGGCGGAACGAAATCCCCGTGCCGGGCCTGCGAGTGATGTGGGATACGTTTCCGGCCGTATGGCAGATTGCCCGTTGTCGGCCTCGCCCTGACGTACTGCTGTGCTACCAAACGCTGAATAGCGGTCTTATTGGCGTGGTGGCCCAGTCCCTGCTCAACATTCCGATGGTTCTATCCGTGCGCGGTAATAAAGAGTACCGACTGCAGCAGTCAACCTTCCAGCGCTGGGTGGTGCCCCCTATCTTCGAACGAGCGCAGTGGGTCGTTGTTCAATCTGAGCGGATCAGAGCCGATATGGTGGCGCAGTTCCAAGTGGCGGGCCAAACCAAACTGGTGGATAAGCTTCCGCTCAAAACCGTTGTAATTCCCAACGGCATTAAATTACCGAAGGTCGAGCGAAGCCGGGGCCATAAAATTATTTATGTGGGCCGGTTGATTCGGAACAAAGGGGTAGCCGACTTAGTTACAGGCGTGAAATATCTGGGCGGGGCGGAACTGTTGGTCGTCGGAGATGGTCCCGACCGGGCCCGACTCGAGCACTTGGCCGCGGGGTTGCCCGTCACCTTTGTCGGACAAGTGGCTCCGGCCGCGGTGTTTGATTATCTCAAGCAAGCTCGCGTTTTGGTGCTGCCGTCACATCTGGGCGATGGCTTTCCAAATGTCATTTTGGAAGCCATGGCCTGCGGTGTGCCGGTGGTAGCGACAGCCACGGCCGGCATACCCGATCTCGTGCGCCATCAGGAAACAGGTTATCTTTACGAGGTGGGCAATATCGAACAAATGGTGACGTATATCGGCCAAATCCTCACAGATGACTATCTGTGGCAAAGATTCGCGGAGTGTAGTTTGAAAGTGGTGCGGTCCTATTCGTGGGATGAGATTGTGCCTCAGGTAGAATGCCTGTTTAGTCCTTTAAGCGGTTGAGTATTAGGAATTCATCACGCGGTGGTTTGAATAGTGGATCTATATCTGGAAGCAGCGACTCGATTACAAAACTATATGTTAAACAAGCATTGGGATGGTCACGCCCTCCTTGGACCCGACCCCATTGGTAAAATTCATTGGCGGATCACCCGTTTCGTGAGGAGTTACTTGTCGTGGCTCCCGTATGAGGATCGGCATGTGTTTTACCAAGGTTTAGCCTATTGGATTAAAGGAAACTTTTTGGCCGCTAGATTAACTAAGGCGCAAAAACATTGCGACCTTGCTCGGCTGTGCGCCGATTACATCGTGGCCACCCAGCGCCGCGATGGGGCCTGGAATTACCCGAGTTTAACCTTCCGCAAAGGCAAATTTGCCACCGTCGAGGGTGGCTGGGCGAGTTTAGCCCTGATTGATGCCTATCGGACCTTGGGAGAGGAAAAATATCTTCAGGCGGCCATACGCTGGTATGAGTTTATGGTTAACGTGATCGGCTTTATCGCCTATAAGGATTCTCTCTGTGTCAACTATTACCAAATTCCGACCGGCCGGGTTCCCAATAACGCCACAATTGCGCTGTGGTTGAATGCCGAACTCTACGATGTAACCGGTGATGAGAGGTATATGCAATACGCTGACCCTCAAATTCGGTATCTTCAGTATAGCCAGGTTGAGACCGGTGAGCTGCCTTATGCCTTTCCGGGGCGCGATCACCTGTTTTGCTACCAATACAACGCTTTTGAATTCCTGGACCTGGCTTATTACTATGAACTGACGAAAGATGATCGGGTCTGGCACATCTTGGAAAAACTAGCCCGGTACTTATCAGGCGGTGTCTTAGCCAACGGGGCCTGTAGGCGTGATTGTTTTGAGGATACGCCTGAAGTGAATTATTGGACGGCTGCCTTAGCCACGGCTCTGCTAAAAGCAGACAGCTTGGGCTTGGGCACCTACCGGACGCTGAGCGAAAAAAGCTTCCGTCGCCTGTTGAGCCGGCAGAATTCTGACGGCGGTTTTGATTTTTCGGATAAGAACTACGGTATTTTGAAGGACCGCCGCTCCTATCCCAGGTATCTCTCGATGATTTTTAACCATCTCCTGACTGGAGCAAGTCATTGTGAGCCCTCGAACGGACGATAAGATTTGCAGCGGTGAAATTGGAGACGTCTCAATGAGCCCAAGATACGTTTTTATCGTCGGCAGTGGTCGGTCCGGAACAACCCTGTTGTCTCGATGCCTGAACGCAACGGATGACGTGATTATTCTGGGCCAAACCCATTTTATGGGACATTTGCATCGTTTGGGTTTAAGGCAGGATATCGCCAAGTTTGGTGATCTATCAGATGACCAGGTTGTGGCCAAGGTTGTCGATTATATTTATGCCAGACCGTATAAAGGTGGCGGTTACTGGAAATGGCTGCTAAAGAACGTGGAGCGGGACTGTTTCACCAAAAAAATATTGGACTCCGACCGGAGTGAGCGAGCCTTGTTCTCTACGCTGTTGGGGTTATCGGCCAACGGCAAGCCGGTCTTAGGCGAGAAGACGCCGGGACATCTATTTTACGTTCCGGAACTGTTAGAATGGTTTCCCCAGGCCAAAATTATCCACACCCTGAGGGATCCACGCGGAGTCTATGTCTCCGAAACCCAATATCGACTTGCCCAACGCAGAAGCAAGCTTTTTCCATTCAAGCAGCTCCAGCAGTTGGGGTTGAAGCGGGTGTTATTGCCGTGGTACGTAGCGCTTCATTCCACCGTTGTC
>JBFGLD010000691.1:0-4220 GCA_041576335.1 Anaerolineae bacterium
GAATTCCCCAAAAATGTTGATGTGACGCTCGTAGAAGGGGCAGTGGCCAATGTAGATCACCTGGAACTGGCTATGGAAATCCGTGAACGCAGCAAAATTGTGGTTAGCTTTGGCGACTGTGCTGTAACCGGCAATGTCACCAGCCTGCGCAATCGATTAAACGTTGACGATCTACTGACCCAGGTTTATAGAGAGGGGCCCGGCAAGGCCCCACTTGGCCTGGACGATGATAAAATAATGCCGGCGCTTATCCGGCGAGTATTACCCCTGCATCAGGTGGTGCCCGTAGAAGCTTATATTCCCGGCTGCCCACCTGATCCCGATCGCATCTGGGCCGCCGTAAGCGCCTTGCTGCGCGGCGAGCCGGTCGCGCTTAGTGAAGATATGCGATACTTTGGATAACGAACTCAACTTTGGAGGATAAAACTATGACTCGAACTGTTACCATAGATCCCGTCACGCGTATTGAAGGACACGCTAAAATCACTCTTCACCTGGACGATAACAACAAAATAGCCGATGCTCGATTTCACGTTACGGAGTTTCGCGGTTTTGAAAAGTTCTGCGTGGGTCGCAGCTTTTGGGAAATGCCCGGCATTACGGCCCGAATTTGCGGCATTTGCCCGGTGAGTCACTTAGTGGCTTCGGCCAAAACCGGCGATGCCATTTTGGGCGTGCGCATTCCCCCCACGGCAGACAAGCTACGCCGGCTGATGAACTGGGGCCAGATTGTGCAGAGCCATGCCCTCAGCTTCTTTCACTTGAGCGCTCCCGATTTACTACTGGGTATGGAAAGTGACCCAATAGCCCGAAACATTATGGGCCTGATTCAAAAATATCCCGACATCGCCCGAAACGGTATTCGCTTGCGCCAGTTTGGTCAGGAAGTAATCAGGATTTTGGGCGGACAAAGTGTCCACCCGGCCTGGACCGTACCCGGCGGGGTGCGAGAACCCCTAAGCCCGGAGAGCAGAGACGAAATTAAGCGAATGCTGCCGGAAGCTTTTGACATTGTTGAAATAGCGCTGGATTTATTAAAGGACGCGTTTGATAAAAATACCACCGAAATTGAAACATACGGCAATTTTCCCAGCCTCTTTGTCGGTCTGGTCACGCCCGAAGGCGGGTTGGAACATTATGATGGTGTGCTAAGGGTGATGGACGGCGACGGCAGATTGTTAGAGGATAATGTTCCCCCGGAACGCTATCGCGGAATTTTCAGCGAGGCGGTAGAACCCTGGAGCTACTTAAAGTTCCCGTATTACAAACCACTCGGGTATGAAAACTACGCGGGCATGTACCGCGTTGGTCCGTTGGCCCGGCTCAATGTCTGTGATTTTGCCGGTACTCCTTTAGCCGACCGTGAACTGCGCCAGTTTCGTCGCCTGGGAGAACGGGGCAGGCCGGTAACCAGCAGTTTTCATTATCATTACGCCCGATTGATTGAAATTCTATTTTCTTTGGAAAGAATTGAGGCGGTTTTAGAGGACCCTGATATCACCAGCCAACATGTGCGCAGTAAGGCCAGTGTCAACCAGCTTGTGGGGGTTGGCGTTAGCGAAGCCCCCCGAGGCACCCTGTTCCACGAATATCACGTCAACGAAGACGGTCTGCTGCAAAAGGTCAACCTGATTATTGCCACCGGCCAAAACAATATGGCTATGAACAGAACCGTCCAGCAGATTGCCAGGACCTATGTGAACGGAGCCAAACTACGCGAGGGAATTCTCAACCGCATCGAGCATGGTATTCGAGTATTTGATCCCTGTTTGAGTTGTTCGACGCATGCTGTAGGCCAGATGCCGCTCCATGTGCAGTTATTTGCCCATGATGGTGAGTTGATAGATGAACAGATAAGGTCCTAACCCATGAAATTCTTGTACATCAAACAAGAAAGTTGTACACAAGAACCTTATTTGGGTCCGACTCGTCCGGGTTAGGAACTAAACCATGATTTTGGTAATCGGTTACGGCAACAGTTTACGACAAGATGACGGCGCGGGCTTAATTCTGGCAGAGATCATTGAGCGAGAACTGCAGGCCCGTCAAATAGAAGTTGAGCGAATTGCCGTTCACCAACTGATGCCGGAGTTGGCCAAAGACATTGCCCGGCAAGAGGTCGATAGCGTAGTATTTGTCGATACCAGGGTTGTGGTGTCTCCCGATGTTGATCCCGGCATCCAGATATATCCAATTGAAAAGGATATGTCTACCCCTGTTATGGGACACCACCTTGATGCAGCAGCTTTATTGCTTTATGCCGCGCTGCTTTATGGCCACCAGCCCCCCGCCTGGCAGATAACCATTCCAGGGACTACGTTTGGTCATGGGGAAACTCTCAGCGTAACCGTTCAGAATGCGTTGACAACCGCTCCGGCAATACTGATCGATTGGCTACCCCAATTGGTCGAAAATATGCAAATAAACTATTAGAAATTTAATAAGGAGCCAATAATGACCAAATCTATGAGTAGCTCACCGCAAAAGGAATACTATGGCTAAATTTGCAATAATCGGGGCTGGTAATGCTGGGCTGGCGATGGCCGCCCATCTCAAACAGCTGGGCGGCAAGGTCAGCTTGTATGACGTTGTGGAAGCGCAGTTGGCGCCAATTATAGAAAACAATAACGTGATCACCGTGTCCGGAGTCGACCTAGCTGGGGAGCATCAGATAGATCAGGTGACGATGAACTTGGCCGAAGCTATTGAGGGGGCCGAGTTGATTATCTGCGTTACCCCGGCCCATACCCATAAATTTGTGGCCCGAGACTTGGCTGCTCTTCTGGTTTCCGGGCAAATCCTGATGCTCCATCCCGGCCGCACTGGGGGTGCGCTGGAGGTTCGTAAGGTTTTAAAAGAAGAAAATTGTCAGGCCGATATTTTGGTTATTGAGGCTCAAACCCTGTTGTACGCTGCCAGAAAGGAAGGGGCCGTAGTCAACCTTTTTGGTCTCAAGAAGCAAGTGTCTTGTGCCGGTTTGCCACAGGAAGCGAGCGAGCGCTTTTTCGATCTTATCCAACCGCTCATCCCACAATTTGTACCCGCGCCGACCATTTGGCATACCTCACTACATAATATCGGCATGCTCTTTCATCCCACACCGACCTTGTTAAATCTGGGCAGAATGGAGTCGGGCCAACCCTTCGAATATTACACGGATGGGTTTTCACCTTCTATTGCCGGGCTGGTTGAAAAACTGGATGCCGAACGGCTAGCTGTCGCCGCAGCGATGGGTATCACCGTCCCCTCGGTTCTTGAGTGGCTAGAAAGCAGTTATGGCGTTGTGGGGCAAAACCTGTACCAAGCCCTAAAGGTTGCGGCCAACTATCAGGGGATCGCGGCTCCGCTGCTGGCAAATATCGATGAGAAAAAGAGCTTACGCTATGTCACCGAGGATGTACCGACTGGCCTGGTACCTGTTTCCGAACTGGGAAAGAAATTTGGCGTGAAGACCCCGGCGATAGATACGATCATTAATCTGGCTAACATTCTGTTTGATGCTGATTTCAGGGCCAGTGGCCGTAATTTAGATCAGCTTGGCCTTCGCGATCTGTCTCCGGAGAAGATTATCTCACTTTAGAGGAGAGCAATATGTCTCAACTAACTACGTCGTCTGCCTGGCAGGCCTTAGTAAAGCACCAACAAGAAATGGCCGACGTTCATATGCGGGACCTGTTTGCCCAAGACCCCCAACGTTTTGAGCGCTTTTCCTTTCAGTTAGGAGATATGCTCTTCGACTATTCTAAGAACCGCATTACTGAAGAAACCCTATCGCTGTTAGTGGATTTGGCGCGGCAGGCCAACCTATCTGACAAAATTGAAGCAATGTTCAGCGGAGAGAAAATCAACACGACTGAAAACCGGGCCGTCCTTCACGCGGCCCTTCGCAATCGCTCCAATCGTCCCATTCTGGTTGACGGACAGGATGTAATGCCGGAGGTCAACCGAGTGCTGGCTAAAATGCGGCGGTTTAGTGAGGCGGTACGTTCTGGAGAGTGGCGAGGTTACACCGGTCAGGCCATCACCGACGTGGTTAACATCGGTATCGGCGGTTCGGATTTGGGTCCGAAAATGGTGTCCGAGGCGCTGAAACCTTACGGTCATCCAAATTTGCGGGTCCATTTTGTGTCCAACGTAGATAGCACCGACCTGGTTGAGACTTTGAAATCCTTGAATCCGGCCACCACCCTGTTTTTGGTGGCCTCCAAAACTTTTACCAC
>JBFGLD010000692.1:0-4219 GCA_041576335.1 Anaerolineae bacterium
GCTGCTGATGTGGAAGTGGTACGGGGATTGCCACTAAACCAAACCCAGGCGATGATCGAGCAGGGTTATGAGCAATGGTGGCTCAGCCACTTTGCTGACGAGGACTTTATGTTCCCCCCGGAAGTGCGCCAAAGTCGCCCAGACTTGTTGGAACAGCGCCGGCAACTGGCTCGAGCAAGCATGCCGCCTCTACGGCCTTATCTGCGTCACGTGATTGCCCGCCAGCAGCACGAGACTACGCATCTCCTTGATCGGATTTCCGCCCCCACGCTGGTGCTCGTTGGCGAAAAAGATATCACCATCGGCGGAACGGGTAATCATTTTGAGTCGGCCCGGGTGCTGGCCGAGCGCATCCCCCAGGCTGAATTGGTAGTAATGAAGGGCGCTGCTCATGGTTATATGTGGCAGATGCCTGATGAGGCCAATCGTGTCGTCTTGAATTTCCTACAGCAACAGTAAGTGCAATGGATGGGGTCCCATTTAATCCAAGCGACGCATTGGGAAAGGAGGGAATTTGACTGTATGAGAAGGACTTTATGAAAGTGTCGTTCTGAGATCAATTGGAGAAACTTTGTTAAATTTTGGAGGATCAATAATAACTCATTAAATAAGGAGAAAATCTTCAATGAAGAAGCTTATATTACTTACGACGGCGTTAGTTGCGTTGACAATCATAGCCGCCTGCGGCCCGGCCCAACCAGAGACGGTGACGGTGGTCGAAACGGTCGTCGTTGAAAAAGAGGTAGAGAAGGTTGTCACTGTCGAGGTTGAGAAACAAGTTGAGGTGGAGAAGGTTGTCACCGTTGAAGTCGAGAAAGAGGTTCCAATAGAAGCTGCGATCGTTCGAGTGGCCTTTCCCTCTTCGCTCGATATCGACGATATCGCGGCCCTGCTGGCCTTTGAAAAGATGCAGGATGAGGGCTTTGCCGTGGCTCCAACCTTCTACGCTCAGGGCGAGTTAGCGGCGGCGGCCGTAGCCGGCGGGCAGGCTGATTTTGGCGTGGGCGCCTCCACCATCTGGTTGGGCGCCATTCAGAAAGGGGCGCCGATTTTGGGCATTATGGAGCAGACCGCTAATGGTTGGTCGGTCATGGGCATCAACGCGGTCGAGAATTGTGAACAGATTGACGGCATGCGTACAGCCATCCATAGCGAGGGGTCGGTCAGTACGGCCATGCTACGGGCTTATATCGACGTGAATTGCCCCGGCATTGAACCCAACTATCTGGTCATCCCCGGTTCAGAAAATCGGGCCGCAGCCCTGATGGCCGGCGAAATCGACGTAACCCCCTCGGAACTGATCGACTCAATCCGTATCTCAGAGCTGCGTCCCGGCGAGTTTCACCGTATTGCCAACTTCGCTACAGATCTGCCTGGTTTAAAAACGGGTGGTTTCTGGGTTCGTACCCAATTTGCTGAGGAGAACCCGGACGCAGTCAAATCCTTTATTCGCAACGTCTTAGAAATCCATCGCCAAATCAATGATGAGCCCGAGTGGTTCATCGAGCAAGTGCCTCGCTTCCTGGAAATGGAGGAGGAAGATGTCGCACTGGTGCCAACCATCGTAGAGGCCTTACTCAGTATTGATAACTACCCGGTCAATGGCGGGCTGACGGAAGAAAGCGGCCAATTTACTATCGATTTCTTTACCGAGAGTGGGCGATTGGATGAGGGATTAACCGGCGATGCGGCCTTCGACCTAGCCTATCTCAATGAGGTATTAGACGAGATCGGTCGCCGCTAACCCAAATCTTGTTTTAGCATAGTTAACCTAACCAACTATTTGACTTCAACAACCATATGAGTTAAGGGGACTTGGCGGAACTTATGCCCTACCTGAGTTCCTAAGTTCCACCAAGTTCCTATCTTGTAAGACAGCAATAGTTTAGTGAGACGAAAAAGAAAGCACGTAACTGTGGCGATACAAACATCAAGCTCAAAATTAACCCCCCAACAGACCGATACTATCTGGAAATGGGTTTTGTGGATTTCTTTCTTTGTGGTTTTTATTGCCTTGTGGGAATGGTTTGGTCAAACCTACGGTGGTCTACTTTTTGCGCCCTTCAGCGAAACTTTGGTGGCCTTGGTCGAAATGCTCGCTTCGCCCGAGCTTTACGAAGCGTTGTGGCTCAGTAATCAGGCCATGCTCATTGGATTCGCTGCCTCCGTTGTGATCTCTATCCCCCTTGGTCTACTGATCGGACGCCTGCAGAAGCTTGAGCGTTTTGCAGATGTCTATCTGAATATATTGATCGTGACCCCGATGGCCGCCCTGATTCCGCTCATCATTGTCGGTATTGGGCTGGGCTTGCTCTCGCGGGTGTTAGTGGTGTTCTTATTTGCCTTTCCAATTATCACCGTAAATACCCGAGCCGGGCTAAAAAACCTTGATCCGACCCTAATTGAAATGGGCCGCTCTTTTGGCGCTACCGAGCTACAACTATGGCGCAAAATCTTGCTGCCGGGAGCCACCCCGGCCATGATGGCCGGCATCAGGTTGGGCCTTGGCCGATCCCTATCGGGCATGGTTGTAGTTGAGTTGTTATTGGTCGCAGTAGGCTTGGGTCGACTTATCTTAAATTCCATGGGCTTTTTTGAGCCGGAAAGGGCATACGCCGTTATCATTGTCATCATCATCGAAGTGTTGGTAGTGATGGGTATTGCCCGGCGGATAGAAGCCCGGCTTGTTTCTTGGAAACCACGCTTATAAAGATTCGCATATCCATAGGGTAAGGGAATGATTCAATTATGATTGAGATCAGAGACTGCACCAAGATTTACCAAAGCAGAGATGGCCGGAATACGGTAACGGCGCTTGAGGGCGTTAATCTTACCATTCAGGAGCAAGAATTTATTGCCCTGTTAGGGCCGAGTGGGTGTGGCAAAACAACTTTGCTCAAAATTATTGGCGGTCTTATTCCGTGGAACGAGGGAAATGTATCAATCCATGGAAATCAAATCAGCGGTCCTGGCCCGGATCGCGCTGTTGTATTTCAGAATTTTGCTTTGATGCCGTGGGCTGATATCAAAACAAATGTGGCTTTTGGTCTGGAGTTGCAGAAGTTACCTAAAGCAGAACGAGAGGCAACAGCTATGCGGCTGATTGAGGCTGTCGGGCTAAAAGGCTTTGAAGATAGGTATCCTCGACATCTATCGGGAGGTATGCAGCAGCGCGTTGGCCTGGCTCGAGCGTTAGCGGTTAACCCTGATATTCTGCTCATGGATGAACCTTTTGGTGCTTTGGATGCCCAAACCCGCCGCCTGATGCAGGAAGACCTGTTACGTCTCCATGAGCGGGAACCTAAAACGGTCGTGTTTGTTACTCACGGTATGGAGGAAGCGGTCCGTCTGGCTGACCGGATTGTGTTGATGACAGCTCGACCGGGACGCGTTAAAGAAATTATCGACGTACCGTTTGGCCGACCGCGCCTAGAGGATTTTGATAAACATCCTGCCTTTATTGAGCTTATCGATTACCTATGGGACGCGCTAAAGGGTATGCAGATTGTGCCTCAGACAAAAATAGGTCAGTCGACAGCCGATCAGGAGTAAAGGAGGAAAAGGCAAATGACTGAGACACTCACACCGGCAGAACAAACCACAAGACAGCGCACTCTAGAGCCTGCCGGCCAAGCCGGCAAGATCCGGCAGCAAATCATGCGCTGGTGGCCAGAAATAGCGGCGATTCTAGGTGGTATTGCCCTGTGGGAGTTGTTGGGACGCCTGTTAAATTTTCCCTTCTTTCCACCCTTTTCGGCTATTGTCCAAGCTTGGTGGGAAATCTACCAAACCGGTGAACTGATCCCTGAACTGCTCCAGAGCCTCAGGTCGCTGGCGATTGGCTATGGCTTGGCCGTCGTGCTGGGTTTGACCCTGGGGACATTGATGGGCCGCTTTCGCAAAGTCGAATACTTCTTCGATCCACTTGTCGACATCAATCTTTCGACCCCGACGTTAGTTTATATTCCGGTTCTCTTTGCCCTGTTCGGGGTTGGTGACGCGACCCGTTACGCTATCGTTTTTATGTACGCCTTCTTTATCATTGTCGTCAACACAGTGACCGGAATCCGCAATGTCGATCACACCTTGCTGGAAATGGCCCGCTCGTTTGGCGCCAATGAGGGACACCTGTTCCGGAGGATTATGTTGCCCGCAGCCCTGCCCCTTATTATGGCCGGGCTACGCATCGGCATGACCCGCGGCGTCAAGGGCATGATCA
>JBFGLD010000693.1:0-4210 GCA_041576335.1 Anaerolineae bacterium
ATCCGCCACAGCCGGGCCGATATGGTCCGGGCCGTTTTGGAGGGGGTGACGATGAATCTGCGCCTCATCTTGGAGGCGTTTCGGGCGCAGGGGGCGCTAATCGAGGCCATGCGGGTGATCGGCGGCGGGGCTCGGGGCCGGTTCTGGAACCAGATGATGGCCAACATGTACGGTGTACCAGCCCAGCGCCTGGCCATTTTGGAAGAGGCGACCTCGATGGGCGCGGCCCTGACCGGCGGGGTTGGGGTCGGCCTTTACCCTGACTTTACGATGGGGGAGACGATGAATGAGGTGGTCGAGGTGATCAACCCCAATCCGGTTGAGCGGGCGGCCTATGAAAAGATGTACCCGATTTTTGAGGCGGCTTATCAAGCCTTACTGCCTGTTTACGAGATGCTCTCTGAGGTTGCATGAAAGTCCAAACCGTTACCGGATTAGTCGCCGTTGAAGAGATTCAGCTTACTGATGGGCACGGGCATGTCTGGATTGATCCGCCCGACGGCCTCCCACCCAGCCTGCGGTTGGAATTAAGGGATGACAAAGCAATTACGGCAGAACTCAAGTCGTTCAAGAATGCCGGGGGAAGTGCCATTGTCGACTGCCAGCCGGGTGGCTGTGGCCGTAATGCTAATATGTTGGTCCGCCTGGCTGAAGAAACGGGCGTACATCTGACGGCCACGACCGGCTTTCACCTGGAAAAATATTATTCCGGCGACTATTGGCTTTGGTCGGCTGCCGAGACCGCCGCCGCCGATTATTTTGTGGCCGAGTTAACCGGCGGCTTGGCCGAAGCCGCGAGTGTCCTGCCCACAACGCTCAAAGTTGGCTATGAGGGGGGCTTGGAAGGCCAAAGTCGCGTGCTCATGGAGGCTGCTGCCGAGGCGGCTCGTCAAACGGGCGCGCTGCTTTTATTTCATACGGAGCAGGGTAAAAATGTAGAAAGCTTACCGCTCTTTTTTGACCGGCGAGGCGTGACCCCGGAGCGGCTCTATTTGTGTCATATGGACAAGCGGCCCGATTATGGCCTGCATCGTGAATTGGCCCAGGCCGGGGTCTTGTTAGGTTATGACACTTTTTATCGCCCCAAATACCGGCCTGAACAGGGTGTGTGGCCGTTGCTGCGGCATATGGTTGAGGCTGAATTAGCCGACCATATTGCGATAGGTCTGGATTTCGCCCAGGCCTCGATGTGGCGGCACTTTGGCGGACATCCGGGTTTGATGGCTTTGCCCGACCAAATTGTGCCCCGCTTACAGGCGGAAGGCATCGACGACTCGGTTATAGCGAAATTGGCCGGGCAGAATGTAGCCCGCTATTTGGCCCGAAAAGATGAGGAGGATGACCCTAGTGAAGAAACTAATAGAACCATTTAGCACCAGCCTCGATCCGCTTAGTAGTAGGCTTCACCCGGTTGGAAACGTTATCAAACGCTACTTAAGCGATATGCGCCATATGTACTTTGACTCAAAAGCTGAGGCTGAGATCCTGGAATCTGAAACCGATCGCCTTATTTATGAGGTTCTCATCGTGGATCTACCCGAGGAAGAGGGCCAGGTGTTACACTGTACCACTATCATCTACCCCGGCCATATCGGCGACGAGTATCATATGACCAAAGGCCATTTTCACGCCAAACGGGACCGGGGCGAGCTGTATCTAGGTTTGGCCGGCGAGGGATATGTGCTGCTGCAAACGGATGATGGCCAGGTCCGCAACGTTCGCATGCAGCCCGGCGCGGTCGTTTACGTTCCGCCATGGTGGGCTCACCGTACCGTCAATACAGGTAACGGCTCCCTGACGTTTCTGTCGGTTTGGCCCGGAGATGCCGGCCATGATTATGGCACCATAGAGAAGTCGGGATTTGCCAGGCTGCTGGTCAAACGGAAGGGGAAGCCGGTATTTGTGGATAATCCCAAGTACCATCAACTCAGCATGACCGCCTAAAACTTTGAACTTACGGTCAATTTTAGGTATAATTGGCGTACCTTTGTCTTGCTAAATCTAGTTCCCGGTCGTGTAAATCATGTCCAATGAGTTCAAGCAATGTCCCTTTTGCGATGAAGAGATTAAAGCCAAGGCTTTGATTTGCAAGCATTGTCACCAGTGGATGCCCGGCTACACGTACGAGTCGGCCATTAGAGATTTAGTTATCCAAAAGCAGGTGACCGACATCGAAGAGGTGCTGGATGTGAAGCTTTCTCGTAAGACGCGGGAAGAACAGCTGCAATTAGCCTTGGCTTGGGCCGGCAGCGAGACCAGGATTAGTCTGAAAGGTATTGATCTGTCGGCTCAAGATATAACAGGCATTGATCTCAGGGGAGCCGATTTACGTGAAGCCGATTTCAACCGCGCCGATTTAAGCGGGGCCGACCTTAGCGGCGCGAATCTAACCAAGACTAACCTGTTTACGGCTAACCTGAGGGGGGTGAAGCTGCTTAAAGCTAAGTTGATTGATGCCTATATGCGCGAAGTCAACCTGGATGGGGCAGATCTAAGTGGGGCCACGCTGCTGCGGGCCAATCTTTATATGGCCTCGTTGGTGCAGGCCGTGCTGTACCGCGTCGATTTGGAGGCGGCCAATCTCAAAGGGGCTAAATTGCAGAGGGTCAACTTAAAGGACTCATACCTCAAAGACACTGAACTGGGGTCGACTAAGATGGGGGAATCAAACCTGGCCGGCGCGATGCTGATTCGGGCCAATTTGAAAAACTCTGATCTTACGCCCTTACAATGGCAAACCGCGCGCACGCTCGAGGGAACGGTGATGCCCAATGGGCAGGTGTATCAAGCAGGGTAAACTAAGCGGGAAACACTTTTGAAATCCGGGCTAAGAAAGTATACCCGTGCCAATCATGCACAATCAAGGCCCGCTCTTTTGTGCCATCTTCGTTGTGTACCGTGGTAAATTCGTAGCGAGGGGCAGGACCATACTCTAACTCAACCAAATTCATGGCCGTTAAGGCATTGGGTGCTTCAATCATGTGCTCAGCGATCATTTCCCCTCTGGCAAATACCGCTACTCGATACAAATTGGTCATTTCATTTTTTGCTCAGAACAGGTTTGTCGTGTGGCTAACGGGTCATCTAAATTTTAGCTGATGATACAGTTGTTGACAAGGTTCTTTGTCTGCAGTGTAAGGTAGACTCAAATTGAAAACATTATTCATCGCCTGCGGCGCTTTGGCTAAGGAAACCAAACAAATTATTGAAAAATATGGGTGGGACGTTGAATTGAAGGCCTTGCCAGCCCTGCATCACGCCACCCCTCACCGAATTACCGAGGATTTGGAGGCGATGCTTGCCAAAATTCGGGCTGATTTCGACCAGGTTATTGCGGTCTATGGCTTTTGTGGCGCGGCCGGCATTGACGAGGTGTTGGTAAAACACAATGCCGTGCGGGTCAGTGGCCCTCATTGTTATGAAATGTACGCCGGCAGTAGCCAATTTTCGGCGCTGATGGAAGAAGAGCCCGGCACCTTTTTTTTAACCGACTGGTTGCTGCGGGCCTATGATAAAGCGGTGTTGGGCGGATTAGGGCTGGATAAACATCCTGAGCTGGCTCCTCTTTATTTTGGCAACTACCGACGGCTGGTGTATCTAAGCCAGTCTCCGAACGTTAAGTTGCTGGCTAAAGGCCAGGCGATTGCCGCGGCAATGGGCTGGCAATTTGAGCATCGTCCGGTCGGTTATGGCGAATTGGAAACACGTCTCGTAAAGTTAATGGCGACTAAGCTCGATGAAGACTCACAGAAAGCGAATACCCCATGATTGAAACAATAAAAGTCGACGGGAGCACCTTGCGGATCGAACTGGTACCCTCCTCGGACACGGCCAAAGCACATCTTGTTATTCACTCAACCGATCACGACCAATCCCTGATCGTCTTTATGCACGAGGCACCGGCCCTACGGGAGGCTTTGGTCCTGGCCTCAACCCAACTCGCCAAGCTCGAGGTTCGGGCGCGGCGGCGCCGCGAGCACAGTAACCATTAACCCCATCAAAGTAGCAAATCTAAAGGATTAAAGATAACGGTGTCTACCAGTCTCGCCGTGCAGCCGGATCGGCAGAGTAGGCGCTGCTTCTAACGCCTGCTGCGCCGTCGCAGCCGTCAGCAACTGAAGTTTCTGGTATTAGAAATGGTGCCGGTTCAACTGAGTCGCTTCTTGAATTCCTCAATCAAAGCGGGTACATAGTCAAACAGATCGCCTAC
>JBFGLD010000694.1:0-4204 GCA_041576335.1 Anaerolineae bacterium
GACGGCATCAGGAATACCATCATTGTCAGAGTCCGAGTCCAGATAGTCGGGCGTACCGTCCCCGTCCGTATCTACTGCTGAAGCGGCACCTTCGACGTCGTTGGGAATGCCGTCCTCGTCGATGTCACTATTTACCGTAACCACCACGTCGTCAACATACCAGCCATTGTCGTTATTGCTGCCGTCACTCGTCAGCTGGAACCTGAATTCGAGGCTTGTTGCGCCCAAAGCCAGGTGGGTCGAGGCCCTTTCAAGCTGCCAACCGCTCGTGGAACCGGAGAACGTACCGGCATCAACCCAACCACCCTGGCCGTTGATCCGCATCTGCACTTTTCCATTGTCGCCGGCGCCAAAGGCGTAGCAGCTTTGGAAGGAGACGGCGGGCAAGGCAGAGCCGGTCGGGGTCAGGGCCAGCGACTTGCTGGTCAGTCGTGCTGTCGCATTGGCTTTATAGTTACCACCAGGACTGTCCGTCCACGATTGGAGTGGCGTGTGGAAAGCTTCTTTTGTTACGCTCCAGTCGGTGCTGGCCAAGTTCCAGTTGGCAGCCGGATCACCTTCGACGCCGTCGATCATGATTATCCCGCTGCTTACGCTGGCACTGTCGAACTGGCTGAAGGAATATGCCTGGGTTGTGAAGGCAACATCTAATTTTTCTACAACAGCCGCCGAACTCAGCAATTTCAGGGCCACAAGTTTATACGGGCCATTCGCCCTGAAAGCATTTATGGATTGGCCATCAAAGGACAGTTTTAGCTGCTGCGCTCCGCTGTTTAGACTCATATTGGCTTTTCGCCAGGCAATCAGGGCTCCGGTACTGCTCTCTAACCAGCCTTGCAGTTCGTACTGTCCAGCGGCCGCAATGACCGCACTTACGGTGAAATCCAACTTATCAAAATCGCCGTCACTATCAGTGTCAATCGGACTTGCGCCAACAACGGTGAAGTTAGCCGATAATTGAGCCCCCTGCCCCAGATTTGATTGAGCCCCCTGCCCAACATTGTACAAGGAGCCCGTAGTGTAGGCATATTGGTCAAGCGCGCGAGAAACCGTCCCATCACCGTCCGAGTCGATTAAAGTATCGCCGCGGTAAAGTTCGACGTTGCGCAAGAAGTAGGGAGCCGTGCTGGCCAGCGTGGCCTCAAACTCTAGCGCAACTTTACCGTCTGACCCGGTCCAATCAGCAGTGGCTACAACCTCTCCGGTTGAATTGACTAATTCGGCCTTAACTCCATAGATTCCAGGGTCGGTCATATCCAGGGTCGTATAGACGGTCAAGCGGTCTACAAAACCATCACGATTTGTGTCGTGGGTCTGGTGGCTGTATGCCCTAGTCAGCGTTGCCCCCCAACCATCGAAATCGTCTGGACTATAGCCGGCCAACAGATAGTCTGGATGCTGTAAATCAAGACGATGGTCATCATCAACTTCTCCGGGGACCGGATTTTCAAGATCTGTTAACAATAATTCTTCTAATACGTACGGCCCGTCCGCGCCCCTCTGGTTGATGACCAAGCCGCTGAAAGTCAAGGGCACCACGTGGCTTCCGGCATCAAGGTAAATGTATTCCTGTATCCAATCCACAGCATCTACTTGAGTTCCAAAGCGTGTCTTCGGATTGGTATCATTTAGCAACGCCTCAAGGGTGTAGAAGCCGGGTTGATTGACGACAACTTCGACTTCTACGACCAAGTTATCGTAGCGACCATCGCCGTCCTGGTCAACGCCGTAATCGCGCAACACTTTTCCAAAATGCGCGATTTCGGGATGGGTTACAAGCGCCTGTGTAAGCCCGCCGTTACCGCCAGTCGTGAAAAACGGCAATCCGATGCCACCCTCATTACAGGCATTGTTGCTGCAGTCGCCGATTACCGTGGCCGGCTGCTTACCCCAATAGTCATCTACCGGCGTCTCCACCCAATCCCAACGTCGAATTTCGCTGATCACGTTAGACGGATTACCCGGATAGAAAGGATAATGGGGCGGGTTTAGACTTTCGTACCTGGCCGTGGAGTAATCTTCGAGTTCGGGACCCTGGTAATTAATGTTGATCTCTTCCCAGGGCCAAGTTGGGCCGACAACCAAGATCAAATCGTTGCTGGATTTATACTTTGTATCGCCCCATGCCTGACGCGTTTTGAAATTATCACCAGCGTCGCTGTAAGAGCGTGAAACCAACCACTGGCCATCGAGCCAAACTTCAGTTGCCGTATCATAATGCTTATGTTTCCAATCAACTGCTATCGGTCGCGAGGTGAGACCAACAGCATTCAAAAAAGTGGTCATAACCCCGGCATGGCCGTTGCAGTCTGCGTCGATAAGACCATCTCCATCCTGGTCAAAATTATAGTTGCGTAGGGCGTTCTTGGTTTTGTTCGGAAAAGAATTGGGGTTGAATTCCATACCAGCGCCGTTAGCTACGAAATCGCGAAGTCTTTCGGCGACCTCGACCCGATCATCGGCCCCCTGGATCGTCGGCATCACATAATCTTCAAATAAATACTGTTTATTGTAATCGGTTTCCCAGCCAATAGCCCAGCCATACACTTTGTGATCGGTCAAAGTCCAGCCGGACTCTTCAGGATTAACATAATCATAGGACGTATCCCAATATATGGTGATCAAGTCTTTCTCGTTTGCCAGGTCGTCGTTGTAGGCCAGGACATCGACATGTTCTTGGGTCAATCCACCGCCGGGTTGATCTAACTCGAAGATCACGTGCAGGGTGAGTTGTTTACTCCAACCACCTTCTGATAGTCGCAAAGTGTAGGTTCCGGCCGTGCCGTTGGCCGGTACTTCGATCAGCCAGCCGGCGCCGCAACTATTCTTTATCACCTTGAGATTATTAAGCGAGCCGTTACTCTTGATGATGTCAAGTGTCGCATTTTGAGGACCGCCGACAGTAAACGAGGTTCCCCGGCGGATAATGACATCCCGCTCTTTGCTGGGGCTTATGTCGCCGTGTACAATAAATTTGTTGCCAAATTGCCGCCAGGAATAGAATTTCTTGGTTTGGAATTCGGGCCTGTATTCCACGTAAATGCCAGGAATTTTATCATTTGTCGGGTTGGTGTTATATAGTTGTTCCTGGCCGTCTGTAAGTCCATCTCCATCGGTATCGGGCTTGTTGGGATCCGTAATATAGGGGCCACCCGCTTCATTGGACCAACCTGCTTGCTCAACGGCAGTTGTGAGGCCATCAAAATCCGGATCGAGTAGAGCGGTTTGTAGGGCAGGACCGCTCGGGTTCGGGAGCGAGTCAACAGGATAATATCCCACTGCTTCGTGTGCCCGAACTACCGGCACCGGGGTTAAGAAAAACGAAGAAAGCCAATTCAGCAAGATAATAATACTGACAGCTTTCTTGGTGAGATCAGGCTTCATAGATCGGTCCCTTTTTTGAGCTATAGTTGACAATGTATATCTCAGATTTGGCAATTGAACAATTTCTAATGGTTATTGAGTACAAACGTCCTTAAAGGGCAGCGCATTTGCTAATCAATTAGGTGATAAATTAGATTTCTGCCGGTCGTGGAAAGAGTCTTAATTACGATGAGTGGGAAAGGAAACGTCGTCTGAATTCTAACATAAAAAGGTTTGAATTCGGTTTGAATCTTGCTAACGATAGGTCAGATTTGGGGATTCCACCTTAAAATCTTAAGCCTTGTAGGAGTAATTTTTCAATAATTTACGGTAACGTTGGACAATCTTAATTTTGTCCCACAAAAACCCCTATTTTTGAGAAGATATCTGTAGGAAATCAAGAAAAAAGGCAGTTATGGCACCGGTTCGGTGGTCTGTATTGGAGAGTCGATGAAAAGCTGTGCCCAGGTCTGAATAGCCACAATGCCCATTAGGATTGTAGCTCTGTCAGGAGCGCCAGCTTGGTGTTCCCGGCGTACTCTGAGCACAGCCGCCGGGTCAAAATATCCGGTTTTTTTCAATTGCGTCACTGATAGGCACGTCTCAGCCCAGTCAGGTAATTGCGTCTGGGCCAGCCATTCGCCGTACGGAGCCGATAAACCCTTCTTTTTGCGAGTCCGCGTCGAATCGGGGATTAAGCCACGTCCGGCTTCACGCAGAATATATTTTTCAATCGGCTTGAAGTAGGAGCCATTGATTTTGAGCTTGGGCGGGATTGTGGCACAGAATTCCCACAACTTGTGGTCCAGAAATGGCACGCGGGCTTCAATAGAGTGAGCCA
>JBFGLD010000695.1:0-4203 GCA_041576335.1 Anaerolineae bacterium
GTCGGGCAGCGGCCAGGCGTTCAAGGACATGCTGGCGAATATGTGCCACGGCGCAAAGATCGCCTTGCTGGGCATCCCCACCAAGGAACTGGCGATAGACTGGAACACCGTTATCTTCAATATGCTCACTATCAAAGGCATCTATGGCCGCGAGATGTACGAAACCTGGTATCTAATGCAATCGATGCTTCAAACCGGGCTGGACATCAGCCCGGTCATCACCCACAAGTTTCACTTTACCGAATTTGAGACAGCGTTTGAAATAATGCGTTCTGGCAATTGCGGGAAGGTGATTATGGATTGGGTGGATGAATAGGCGAACCAAAACCGTCGGGTACAAATGACCCACAAACTCGATTTTATCCGGACCGAATTGGGGCAGCGGCACGACACCAAATCTTAAGCGAAGCCAAGACGTAGTCAGCGACAAATCAACACCGGCCAATTGCTGGTTCGCAATATCTCATCGACTGTACTGCCCAAGACAACTTCCAGCACAGGGCTGCGGCCGTACCCGCCCATAATAATAAAATTACTGTTACGTTCCTCTACAGTCTTCAAAATGGCCTCGGCAACCGGACCGCTGGCCGCAACATAAGTGGCTTCTAACTGGTGAGTCTGCAAGTAACTTTGAGCGCGGTGCAACGCCGTTTGCGCCAAGAACTCGTCCTCCTCAACGGTAACGACGACCAGGGGTATATGCCATTGACCGGCCAGATAGGCCGCCACAAACAGGGCTTCTTTGGCTTTGGCACTGCCGTCATAAGCCAGTAAAGCCCGGTCCAGGGCCGAGACCGACCCGGATACAGCCAGGATAGGTCGTGGACAGCGCCTTATGAGTACTTCAAGGCTGGCGCTAAGCCGGTTAAGCGTGGGCGGTTCAAAGGCATACCTCAGATTGATAACCAGCAAATCGGCCCAACGGGCGCGTTCGGAAAGCGTGTAGCCAATATTTCCGGTTTCAAAGGTAAAATCTCCGGCAATGTTTTGCTCCTCACAATCTTGTCTGAACCTCTCACGAATGGCTTGGGCCGCCTCGCTGCCGGCCGCCCTCATCGACTCCACAAAGTGCACCCCTCTGAGCCAGGCGCTTTCCCGGTCCGCTACCACCAGCGCCTGCTCCAACGCTTGCCAACCCTGCTCATACCCATTTATTGACACCAATATGCGTGAGAATAGCTGATCGTTGCGAGAGGACGTGTGCATTTCCTGCCGCCACTGGCCGGGGGGCGGGCCATCGTCCAATAAGCCGGGGATCACGCTTTCTAGCAGCTTCTCCCCCATCCGGGCCAATCTGTATCCCGGCTTCTTGCTATAATCTTCAACCAGATCTGATATGGCAGTTTCCGGCTCGACCCGCCAGCCCCAGCGCTCTTTCAATTCCTCCATATGTTTGGCAATCCACACATAAAGATCGGCTTCGGTGCGGTTGGGAAAATCACGGAGCATGCCCCGGGCCCGGATAACCTCAACAATGGGCCCATAACTACGGTCAAACCAGTCAGCAGCGGCCTCCGGCAAGGGGATGTCACGTTGCTGCGTTTGCTGCATATGGTAGCGATGGGCCTCAATCTGGCGTTCCAAAACACGGTAGTTTCCGGGCGCGGTCATCGTTAGGTCAATATCAGGCTGATGCTCATCCAGCCGGGTCTGTTCCAAAAACCGGGCATATCTTGCCTTCAAAATCAAATCGTCAGGCTGCGTATCCGGTGAGAGGCGAACCTTAGTTCTTACCTCGGTTACCAAAGCCTCAATATGGGTTGCCCCAATTTGCCGGGCCACCGAGACCCGGTGATTGCCGTCAATCACAAAATAAGCATCACCTATTTGGTAAACCTCAATGGGAGGTAAGCCTTCCGGCGCATCGAACTCGACCTCAATAGTGGCCCAACGGACTTTATCGCTATCTCGGAGGGGAAGGAAGTTGCGGGTAAAATCGGTATAGCGGCCAACGCTGCCCACAATCGCGTCAAGGGGAATATCCTTTAAGACCTGCTTTGACATACTGGTGGCTTTGAGCTGCTTGCGTACCTCATTGTATGAAAGTAAATCAGGCGATTTGCCGGTTAATCGGGCCAGCACCCGTTCCATATCGGCCTGAAGTCTGGCGTATGTAAAATGCAGTTGGGCATCAATGAATTTTCCGCTAGTTCGTTTGATCATAAGATTATTTATTGTTCTTTTGGCAGCTATTACTCATTTTTGGCGGCGTCTAAGGCCTCTACGACATCCATAAAGGTCAATTCGCTGAAATTGGGATCGGGTAGGCCATACACACAGGTAACAGTGTACCCGACAAGCGGTCCTAGTTCCGGAAACATGCAGCGAATCGATTGGTCGGTGTACCAGTTCTCAGACCAGGGATTGTAAAGCCCTGAACAGAGCGGACTGGTTGGATAGGTTGCCACCACGTTGGTAATTGAGGGCGTGTCAAAGCGCTTTAGTTCTTCCAAACTAGCGAGTTCAGAATTAATTGCTTCTGGATGGACAAGGGTGTCATATCAAGGTTAACCCTCAGGATATGCTTCTCGGAACTGGCCCACCAGGTTGCGGGCGGTATTGGCTACCGCCACACCATCGGCCATGAGCATGATCATCTGGTAGCCTTTCTCGTAGCGAGACTGGGCCTGCTCCCAACTGCCGGCAATAGTCGACAGGATTTTACCCGCGCCTAACGTTTTGAGCTCGATGGTTTTGATGGCAGCCTGTACCTCCGGGTGGCCGGGGTTGCCCATATGTCCCATCGAAGTGGACAGATCCATTGGGCCGATGAAGATGCCGTCGAGGCCGGGCACAGCCAGGATGTCATCTAGATTTTCCACCGCCTCGATGGTTTCCACGGCGGTCACAATCAAAATCTGGTCGTTAGCGTAGGGCAGGTAGTTGCTCACGTTTTGACCGTAACCGGCGGCGCGGGGACTGCCCGCCGCGCCGCGAACGCCCTCCGGCGGATATTTGCAGGCTTTCACGGCGGCTTCGGCTTCTATGCGGGTGTTTACATACGGCACCAGCAGGCCGTAGGCGCCGGCATCCAGAATGCGCTTGATGGTCACAAAATCGTTCCATGGGGCCCGAACCAGCGGTACCGCGCCGCCGCCGGCCATGGCCTGCATCTGGCTGACCAGCGTCATAAAATCAACAGGCGCGTGTTCCATATCGATCATCAGCCAGTCAAAACCGGCCTGGCTCATAATTTCGGCAGTGATGGGGCTGGCGATTTGCAGCCAGGCTCCGGCGGTTTTTTGGCCCGCTTTTAACTTTTGCTTAACGGGGTTTTCAAAGATTGTTGTCATTTTATTTCTCATTCTGTGAATAATTATGAACCAGGCTTTAATTTTGCCACAACCTCGGCCAAGGCTTCGGTGCTACCGACGTTACCGGGAAAGACGATGTAGGTCAAGCCCGGATGACGACTCTCCGGCCCCAATTGCCAAACCGGTATGCCGGGAAGAATTTGGCCGCGCACCAGTGCTCGCTTGACTCCCAAGCCGTGTGTGGCTACATCACTAGAGGTGATGCCGCCTTTAGCTAACAGATAGCGAGGCCGGGTCGAGATGGCTTGTACAATGGCCACCAGACTCTCCGAAACACGCTGCCCGATGGTCAGGCTACTTTCGGCATTGTTGCCGGTGATGAGTTGACGACTGGTATAAATGACGATATCTTTGCCGGCCTGCAGCATTTGGTCGACCTGTTGAGCCGCCTGGGCTATCTCACTTTGCCGGCGAGTATCGTCGAGCAAGGCTTCAACGTCGACCTGGTGAGAGATCACACCGGGCCGGGCCAATAGCGCCTTAACCTGGCCGCTAGTTTTTGGCACATAAGAGCCAACCACAATTAATCCGCCGCCCGAATTTGGCAGCTCTAATTCGGTTGCAGTGAGCAGAGGACGTGGGGCAAGACCGGCCCGAGTCTGTACAAAAGAAGCTGCCGTCCGGTAAAGAAACCGCTTGCCCTCGACTTCGGCTTGCAGCAATCCCCGGACAAAAACCTCCATATCTCGCATACTGGCAGCATTAACAATACAAACTTTGGTTTGATTTAAAGCTAAAAGCCGGCGGGCAACTCGCTCCGGCCCACCTTGCCGAATATCCTCTATGGAGATTGAAGTCACAGCTTCAGCCGGAATGCGCCCCTTGGTTTTTTCCTCCACCCACCGGCGCAGGTTTGAAGCGTGGTAGCCAAAAGCAGCATCTTGGGCAA
>JBFGLD010000696.1:0-4200 GCA_041576335.1 Anaerolineae bacterium
CAAGCCTTGCACCTGCTCACTCTTGACCCGATTGTCGAGACCCTGGCCGACCCAAACTCTTATGGGTTCAGGCTAGCCCGGTCAACGGCAGATGCCATCGGCCAAGGCTTTATCTGTCTGAAAAACCCAACCAGTCCCCAATGGGTGCTGGAAGGCGACATCAAAGCCTGCTTTGATGAACTATCGCAGACATGGCTGGAAGCCAATGTGCCTATGAACAAAGCCATTCTGCACAAATGGCTGAGGCGGTTGGAGAATGCTATTATGAAGCCATTATTTCTCGGCTTTGACGATGGTTATACCGAAGGTTCGATTTCGGTTTCCCGTGGTGACAATGTATGGTCACAAAGGGCTAATTCGCAGGTACGCCCAACTCTTGTAGTGCGAATACTTAATTTGAGTTCACAGCTGGGATACGCACCTTACCTGCGTTTCACTCCTCCGCCAGAAACTACGGACATCTTTGATGTCCGCGAGGAGCCTGACTTCGGCATCTATGGCGGTGCCTGGCACGTAGCTGAAATCCGAGACCGTCACGGCGGCGAGGGACTGTGGCGAGACCCAGATGGCTCGACGTGGTTCAAACTTGTGCTGCCCGATGAACCGCCCTACGTGCTTCAACTGTCGAATTGTCCATACGGCTTAGATGCTTGGTTTCGGTTTGGCGACAAGGTCGCCAAGCGGCTACGTTGGTGGCTCTCGCGGCGTCAGGGAGATACGGGCCATTGTGGCCGTCGCTCATTCGATTTTGGTCAGTGCTTATCACATGCTGTCTCGCCATCAACCCTATCGTGAACTGGGCGGTAATTATTTTGATGAACACAAGCTGCAGGCTCTGGTCAAACGTCTCACCCGCCGCATTGGAAAACTAGGTTACGCCGTCCATATCGAGCTACCTACCGCTGCTTAAAGCGGTTATTTACAGAGCAGCAGAAGTCACAGCGAGAATTTGCTTATATGATTGGGGTAAGCGTAGGCACATTAAAAAATTGAGAACAAGGCCGGCGCAAACCGGAAGGGCCAGCCAGAGCCTTATTACGAGTAGCGGCCAAAAATCCGCAAGCAGTTATGGAAGCCTTAGGTACAGCAGATTCGTAAGCGGTTATGGTTTCAGGTGCCGAAGGGATGCTGGACAATCTGCTGGCATTGCGCCATTCGCTACCCCGACGAGATGGATCAGGTAGTTCCCGCAACAGGCCACTTTTGAGCCATCCGGGCTAAAGGCAACCCCGAAGATGTCCTCTTCACTTTCGTCCTGCACCCGTTTGCGGGCGTCCACCAACTCGGGGTAGCGACTCTGCGTCATATCCCACAGGCGCAGCAAACGGTCCGACCCACCTCGCGCCAGGAGGCGACCGTTTGGGCTAAAAGCCAGATCGTGGACCACGTCCAGATCGGCCTGGAGCACCGCCACGGGTTGAGCAAACACCCCCCCCTCAGCCACGCTACCCTGGCCATCTTCCATCTCCGGCAGCAACCAAAGCCGGATGGTGCCATCCCCGCTGCCGCTGGCCAGCAGCTTGCCGTCGGGGTGAAAGACGAGGGCGTAGACGGAGTTCGTGTGCCCGTGGAAGGTCTGCCGCAGTTGTCCGCTGGCCCGATCCCACAGGTAGATTGCCGTATCATAACCACCGGCGACGACGCTGCGCCCGTCCGGGCTGAGGGCCACGGCATAAAGCGGGCCGCGCGCGCCGGGCAGGACGCGGTGGGAGCTATCGACCGCGTGGCCTTGCCCCTGCCATAGATGGACCAACTGATCATAACCGGCCGCGGCCAGTACCCACCCTGGCGACTGGGGCGCACCCGTTTGGCGGTCTGATAGCGTTGGCGGGAGTTGGCGGATCGTGTGGGCCGCCAGCACCCGCGGTTGGCCACCCAGCATATAGAGGGTGTGGCCCGTTTCCACATCCCACACCCGCACCGTATGATCGCTGCTGCTGCTGACGAGGAGCTGTCTTGTTTCATTGCGGTTTCCACCTGGCTCCGTCGTCCCTGGGCGCACCTCTGACTGGGCCACAGGCGACGAGCCAAAGGCAATCGACCAAATCCGCTGGGTATGCCCCAGCAGGGTACGCTGCAGGTGCAGCTGCGCCTGGGCATCGATGGCCCACAAACGGATGGCCAGATCCTCATGGCCGCTGGCCAAAAATCTGCCGTCCGGACTGATGGCCAGGGAGCGGATGGCGCCCGCTTTGGTTTCGATCACCTGATGCAATTCTCCCGAGGGCAATCGCCACAGCGAAAGGTGTCCCTCCCGGCCGCCGGTGGCGACTATCCGCCCATCCTGGCTTAAGACGAGGGTAAAAATCAAGCCCGTCGTTTCCGCCAGTTGCAAACTCACTTCTCCGGTTGCCAATTGCCACAGTCGCACGGTGCCATCCCGGTGCCCAATGGCCACGGTTTGGCCATCCTGGCTAAAGGCCACCAGCCAAAAACGGGAGAAGGCGGTGGCAAAGTGATGAAGCAGTTCAGGGTTTTGCTGCTCCCCGACGTCCCACACAAAGACCCGACCATAGACGTCGACCCCGGTCACCCGCCGGCTGTCCAGGTGCATGCCCACGGCAACGACCATCTCCTGCTGCGGGTGAACCAGGTGCACGTGCCGGCGCACTGTCCCCTGGGCGGTCAAGTTCCAGAGGCCAACACGCTTGTCGTCACTGGCGCTGGCCAGCACCAGGTTATGATCGCCCTCAGCCCCCAGGTGCCGGGCAAAGGTCAACTGCCGGATGGCATGTTGGTGGGCCTGGATGACATGGGCCAGTTGTTGGTCTGCTGTATGCCAAATGTAAATAGCGCCTTCGCTGGTGCCCGCGGCCACATACCGGCCGTCAGGGCTAAAGGCGACGGCATAGATCAGACCAAACGGTTCGGTGAAGACGCTGTCGACCATCTCGGCCTGGGCAAAGTTGGTCTGGGGCAGACTGGCCCCGCGCAGGTGAAGCTGCCGGAAGTAGAGCCGCGAAAAATCGTAGCCGCGCAGATCCGCCCCCAACTGGAGTAATAGGTGCAATAGATTAGCGGCGGCGTAACCGGGGCCCGGTGGCGCCGCTTGTAAACGAGCCAGCAGTCTCTGCAACTGTTGCTCAGCCCCCCGAGTCCCCAGGTGAGCTGCCAGACGTTCGGCCACCGGCTGTAACAGCAGCCGGGCCTGGCTGGCCCGCACATATTCTTTGCTCTGGGCCAGAATCAAGGCGTAGCTGTTCAGAAAAGATGAGGCAGACACCCCATCTGCTGGCCTTCCCCGCTTCTGGTCCTCGTCTATAAGTTCAGAGCATAGGCTATTGACCAACCGGTCGGTGACATATTCCATCACCACGTTTTGTAAGCCAAAATAATCCCCATAGTTTTCCAGCAGCGTGCGCCGCTGCAAGGAGCGGATTGCCTCCAGGATCAGCCGTGAGGCCGGCGGCCGGGCCAGGAGGTCACGCCAGACCGGGAAGGGGATAGGCTCGCGCGCGATGGCCAGCCAGCCCATGATCTCACGCTCCAGCGGTGAAAGGCGGGCAAACTGTTGATCCAACACATCGCGAATATCATCGAAAACGCCGGCGTCGGCCTGTAAAAAAGCGGTAACGTTGCCGGCAAAGAGGCTGCCAATCGTCTCGGCGACCAGCTTGAGGGCCAGCGGGTTGCCCGAATAGTGTTGAGACACACCGACCAGCGCTCCCTCCTCGCCCCTTACGCCGCCGGTCAGCAGGATCTGAGTACCGGCCTCGGCTGATAGTCCGGGCAGCGCCAAAAAACGGACAGCCTGCCTATCCTTTTCGACAGCGGTCAAATCTTGGGGGCGTTCGCGACTGGTCAGCAGCAGGCAGCTGCGGTGCTCGCCCTCAGCCAGACAGCGAATGAGCTGCCCATAGGCCGCATAGGCGGGCCGGTAGATACCGCTGCGGCCATCGCTCTGCATGAGGCTCTCCAGGTTATCGAGGATCAATAGCGCGCGCTGCTGACGCAAATAGTGCAGCAATTGGCTAAACTGCTGGTCCAGGCTGGGGGAGAGGTTGGTTACCGTTTGCCCGGAAAGGGCGTAAACCCATTCCTGTATGACCTCGGCCAGGGGTGGGGCATTCAACAGAGATTTCCAGATAATCTGCTGGAAGCGCCTGGCCGGCTTTACCTCGACCGCGGCGGGGTCGGCCAGGGTGCGGGCCAATGTGGCAGCCAGGGCGCTCTTCCCCAGCCCCCCCATGCCAAAGATGC
>JBFGLD010000697.1:0-4189 GCA_041576335.1 Anaerolineae bacterium
ACATGGCTCCAAATTGGGCCTCTTTTTCGATCCGGCCAAAAAGGTTGTTGTAAGTCGGGTTCAACTCTACGATAACCGGAGCACCGGCCAGCCCAGCGTTATCGACCAGCACATTGACGTCATATTTCTTAAAAGCTTGCTCTTGCGGGTCTAATTTAGGAAATGGTAGCGCCGGCTCAGTTCGTGAGTCTGATCTAAACTCGGACAAATTGTCTAAAATATCGCGCTGCACTTCCTCCAAATAGGCCGCCACGTCCGGCAAATCTTGGTAACCCTCAGTCAGCTCTTCCATGAGGTGGTTTAGGGCGAACAGAGCTACTTCCCGATCGAGTTTCTGGAGCTTCTTGTTGGTGGACTTTTCAAGGTTCTTGATTTGCCTGATGGCCGCTTTTAGCTCGTCTTGAAGTTCATCCTGTTTTCGTGCAATTTCGTCGCGTTCCTGTTGGCTAAGTGCCTTGAATTCCTCATCGTCAATGGGCCGGCCATCTCTAAGCGGCAGTGCCAAAAATCCTACCGGCGTTGGCTGTATAGAGAAGCCGAGCTGCTCAAACCGCTTTTGGAGACGATTGAGGAGCGCATCCCGTTCTTGCTGGAATACTTTGATAGTTTCCTCCCGCTTGGCGGCATATTCCTCGCTGTCAAAAAGGCGTCGAATTTCGCGTTGGGCGGTCTCGATCAGGTTTCTGAGCTCGGCCTGAAGTTTCTTGGCCCGCCCGGCTGGCAAGCAAAGCGCGTTAGGCCGGTACGTGTCGTGGAAGTTGTTAACATAGCACCAGGCGCCGGGGGTCGGTTTCGGCTTGGCTTCTTCATCTAAAAACCGCTTAACGGCTGTTGCTTTGCCTGTTCCCGAAACACCGGCCACGTAGATGTTGAAGCCAAGTCCCTTAATGCCCAGTCCAAACTGAAGCGATCTGACTGCCCGTTCCTGGCCCAAAATAGTCTCCAGTGGCTTAACGTCTTCGCTCGTCGTGCAGCCCAAAATTTGGTGATCGCATACCCTTCGTAGTTGCTCCACTGACGCCTCAACAAACATAGTCAATCCTTTCTCATTTCAATTGGTATTTGCTTTTGCCACTAAAACCGGCCGATTGATCCACCGCAGTAACGGGCCAACGAGACAATCCAAAATGCGTCACTCCCGCCAGCTCGCCGAGTCGGCCGCGATGACAATCAAAAACAAAAAAAGCCCCAAACGCTCGAGGCATCTGGGGAGATTGACGGCAGAGCTCGTGCTCCGGTCACGCATCTCAACGGTGTAAGATAAACCACGCCGTACGATTATTGAAATCAGAGGCACCACTCCGTATTAGATGCACTCGATAATTGGTTAAATCCGGCAATTCTAATGCCACTGTAGATGAAAGCGCAGTTCACCCCTTTCGCCGATGAAAATAAAATCTGTAGAACGGGTTATTAACCCGTTTTACTCCCTTTTTATCTCACGTTGCGGTCCCGCAGGGTCGGTCGGACTCCTATAATCATCATACAACAAAATGGGCCCAAAAACACGCGACATTTGGCGGGGTTGAAGACTGGCTCAGTGGTTAGCTTTTGGCCTGGTCAGGTGACCAGGCTACGTCCGTTTTCCGGCGGGGTGGGCGCATCAGAAATCAAGTGCAGCTACTCACGCGACTTTCGCGTCGCCCACAAAAACGCACTCTAAGAGATGGCTTGGCGCAGGCCCTGCGCCAGCATACCGGCCGAAGGAAACCGCTCCTCCGGATTCTTGGCCAGGGCCGTGGTCAGCACCTCCGTTAGGCCGGGTGGCACGCCTTCCGGCCATTCTTGCGGCAGCGCCGGCGGCTTGAAGTGGGCCATCATCACCGACGGCGGCGACTCGCCGGCAAACAGCTTCTGCCCGGTCAGCATCTCGTAGAGGACGCAGCCCAGGGCGTAAATGTCAGTCTGAATCCCAACGGTCTGACCTTCCCAGGCTTCGGGAGCGATATAGTGGGGCGTGCCCACAACGTTCCCGCTTTGGCTCATACTGTTCTCACTGACCAGTTTGGCCAGGCCGAAGTCAGTCAGCAGCGGGCCACGTTCCGGGTCCAGCAAAATGTTGCCCGGCTTCAGGTCACGGTGGATGAATTGCTGCGTATGGGCGTAATCCAAAGCTGCCGCAATCACCGTCATGATCTCAACCGCCTCCGGCCACTCAAGACGGCCCTGAGCGACGATCTGTTCGGCCAAACTGGGACCATCCACCAGGCGCATCACAATGAACAGCCGGTCCGCTGCCTGGCCGATATCGTGAATGGTGACGATGCCCGGATGATCAAGGCGGGCGATGGCCCTAGCCTCCTGGCGGAAGCGCTTGACCCACTCGGCGTCGGCCAGAAAGCTCGACCTGAGTTCTTTCAACGCCACGACCCGATCGAGTTCCGTATCTCGGGCCCGGTAGACGACGGCAAAACCACCTTGTCCAATCTCGTCCAAGATATCATACCGGTTTGAGCGCGCGTTCTGGCGTCGCAGAGCAGCAGGTGTAGCGAGTATACGCGGCTGCGCTTTTTCCTGGCCGTGCTGCACCTTCAGCGCCTGGCTTGATTTTCCACCGCGCATCTGTTTAGAGCGGGCTGCGGTTTCCAATTCTGGCTCAACGCCTGACTGTGGGTTTAAGGCCTGGCGAGACGTGAATGCTTTAACCATCTCTTCCAAAGTTTTTTCCTGATCCTGGCTCTGCAGTGCAGCGACTACTTCCGCAGGCAGCTCAGCTTCAAGTTCGGCGGCGAGCGGCGCAACGCGATTTTTAGACCATTGCCAGCTGGCGGGGTGGTGCAGGATTAAGGTCGCGACCTCACAAGCGCGCACTTTTTCGCCTGTGGCAGCAAGCAGCTGCGCCACTCCTACCAGGGCATGCAATGCATAAGAGGGCTCCCATACCTCGACGGCAACCTGCAAGGCGTGGTCGAAATACTGCGCTGCTGCGCGGAAGTCGCCCAAGCCTAAGCCGGCTTCGCCAAGCACCGTGTACGGCTCTATCAGGCCGGCCTGGTATTCCAGTTCCCGGCACAGGCTGAGGCTGTCTTGAGCCAGTCGCTTGGCTGTGTTAAAATCCTGCTCGTAAACCGTAACGTGACCGAGCTCCCCAAGGGTTTCCGCTTTCATTCCGCGCAGACCGAGTTCCTCATAAATGGCCAAACTATCTTGCAGGTACTTTTTCGCCGAATGATGGTCGCCCAGGCTAGCTGCAATCCGAGCTAGATTACGATAGGCTCTAGCGATTTGGCCGTGATAGCCGATTTCCGCTGCGATGGAAATGCTTTGCCGGCAAGAACCCTCTGCTTTTTGATAGTTCCCAAGCACCCAATAAACATGACCTAACTCGACCAGACAATTCAAAATTATTTCTCGGCGTCCAAGCTTTTGGGCGGTCGTGAGACTATCTTGATACAGTCGCTCGGCCTCTTGATAATCGCCGAGTTGAACTGCTGACCAGCCCAAACGGTAACGCGTTTCGACAACGCCTCGTTCATCGCCCACCTCCTCAAAAATAGCCAGCGCTTTTTGGTAAAGCGCTTTTGCTTGCCACGGCGTCTGCCAAACGTGGCCCATGTACCGCAGGTTCCAGGCCATTTCCTGCTGCGCCCCGGCTTGGCACAAAAGTTCAAGGGCCTCTTGTCGATTTTGACAGGCCTTCCAGGCCCGGCCGGGCGACTCTCAGTAAAATCGATTGTATCGAGCCAGTACCTTACCCAAAAGTATTTGTTGTTGGTTACCGTTCGCACCGTTGACCGGAGACACGTCCAACAGTTGCAGCATGTTGGTGAACATGGTGTCGCTATCAGGAATATCTGCCGCTGCTCCAAAACCCCCCCAGCCCAAGGCTCTCGCCGCGGGATCGAAAAATCTCCAACCCTCGTCAATTCTCCCCCGGATGCGGTAATATTCGCACAAACTTTCCATAGCTTTATCAATTTCTTCAAGCTTGTTATGAACCACAGCCCACTGCCAGGCAGTCCGTACATTGTCAAGCTCAACCTCAATCTCTGCTAAGGCTTGACCCTGCTTTTGTCCTATCAGACCGGCTTCTTTGTGCTGGAGGAAAGTGGCAAAATAGCTGCAGTGACGATCTTTGACCGCGGCTTCTGCGGTCGAGTCCTGGGCCAGGCGTTCGGCTCCAAACTGCCGCAGCAGTGCGTGAAGCTGGTACCGACCCTTAAAATCAGGCCGCAGCAGCGATTTGTTG
>JBFGLD010000698.1:0-4186 GCA_041576335.1 Anaerolineae bacterium
GGTTGACCTTGGCCGGATCATCGGTCAGATCGCCGCTCAAGCCAAACACTAGCCCTTGCAGGTCGACTATGTCAAAGGGTGCCATATCCAACGTGACGATCACCTGACCGGTTTCGCTCAGTTCATATATCTTATTCTCCGCCTTTTTGAACCCATATAGATTCTTGTTATTCGGGTTCAGGGCCAGTCCCCGTCCCTGGGCCAGCCCTGAGCTCTGCAAATCTATCCGAGACACCCGGCCCTCAAGCAGTGCCGTCGCTCCATCAAAACCACCCTGGGCATCCGGCTCGACCCGCACGATTTCCGATGCCCCGCTATCCAGGATAAATAACACACCATTGTCCGGGTCGACGGTTATCCCCTCCGGTTGTTGGAGCCTCAACGCCCCCACCTGGAACCGCGTTATGGCTTTAGGTCTGGGATCCAAGATACCGTTGGGTCCCGTTTCTATCGCTATCAGTTCGTTAGTATCACTGTCCAGCAGAAATAACCGCTCGCCCTGGTTATCAAAGGCGATATTAATGGGATCAACTGCGGAGGTACTGACCGTAACCGAACCAAGCGCCTCCTCAAAAGGCGTCATCATGCTGATGGTGGTGGGACTGTTGGGATTAGCTGTGATTAGGTAGAATAGATTGGCGTCAAATGAGTAGGCCAGCCCGGCTGGATTGAGCAGACCCGCATCATTCGTGTCCAGCGCCCGCACCTCTTCGATGTATCCATTCGTCCCATGCGCAAAAGTGGCTGAACTGCCTCCGATAGAGACCAACATCATCAGTCCAACGAGCCTTATCAAATAGACTTTGGGTCTTTCGGCCCAACTTACAAAAAATATCATAGACGCGCTTTCTCCTTAGCAGCAGCCCATAAACCTTCACACTTCAGGGTTATTCTTACAGCAAGAAATTGGGATGGGGGGACACCCCCCGAGCCCCCCGGCCCCAACAAAATTCTCCTTTCTTAGGGCAGGACGGGGATGATCAACACCGTATCAACCTCTACCAAATCCGGATCGAGGCCGATAATCTCCCGATTAGCCTCATAAATGACCGACCACAGAAAAATATCACCATAATACCGACCGGCGATCAAGCTTAGACTATCCCCATCTACAATGGTGTACTGTGTGGGTAACTCAAGTTGTGACGGTGCCGATGATTCTGCAGATGCGTTGGCTGCACAGTTCTCGTCCGGCACCAGGGGTGAGTCTGTCTTAATGAGCGTCTGGATTAGGCTATCCTCGGGATCGCCAGGCCAGATCTCAATATTGAAGGGACGTTCGGCCCCAAACCAGCGACAGTAAATGGCATCATAACTGCCGTCTTCTTTCATCGCTTGTAGGGTAAAATTAGCCAAATCCCTAAACTCATGATCGTATTTGGGTACGCCCAACCCGTAAGGCTCACGGGTGAACCGCCCTCCGACCACGATTAGGGCCGGATCGTTTTTAGCAAATTGGGCAAGTGCCACGCTGTCTGTCGTCAAGGCATCAACCTGTTTGGCTTTTACCGCTTCCAGGGCCGGCGGATATTCTTGAAACGGGAGAATTTCCAGGTCGAGGCTCCGCTCGATGGCTTCGTTACGGATATTGTCTATAGAGGTTGACCCTTGAATAGCCGCCACCGTTCGGCCGTCCAAATCAACTAAGCCACCTATTCCGTCATCAGTTCGGACTAACAGACTTTGCCCATCCAGGAAATAAGTTTGGCTGAAGTCAATTAACTCGTCTCGCTCTTTCTTGTGCGTCATCGAGGCGGCCAAAATGTCGACCTCGCCGGCCGCCAATTTTTGAATTCGATTGGATGAGGTGACCTGCACCAGTTCAACCGCGTTCGCGTCCCCCAGCCACCGTCGGGAAAACTCTCGCATAATGTCCACATCAAATCCGACAACCTCATCGTTCTCGTTAAGGAAGCCAAACGGCTCAAAATCATACTTTACCCCGGCTACCAGTTTTCCCTCAGCCAAGATTTGATCGATTTTAGATTGAATCGGTCTGACCCGATCAATAGGTGATGTAGCAAAGGTATAGGGCCACTCACCGGGCAATATCTCGATTTCGTAAGGGATAGCCTCATCGCCAAACCATTTTTTGTACAACCTATCATAGGTGCCATCTTCTTTCAGATTTTGCAAGCTAAAATCCAGCAAGTTTTTAAAGTATGAGTCGCCTGCGGGCAGGCCCAGCCCATAGGGTTCTATGGTAAATAGACCGCCGACCACGATCAATTCCGGATTATCTTTAGCAAATTGAGAAAGGGCCACGCTGTCCGTCGTGAGCGCATCAACTTGGCCGGCCTCGAGGGCCGCTAAAGCATTTGTATATTCCTGAAAAGGCAAAATCTCTATCGACACGTCATTTTGATCGGCATACACTTGAATTTGGTCAATAGAAGTCGACCCTTGTATGGCCGCCACCGTCTTCTGATCCAAATCCAGGATCCCACTGATCCGGGCATCACGCCGAACCAACAAACTCTGCCCGTCCAGAAAATAAGTTTGGCTAAAATCTATGGTAGCATCCCGCTCTTTTTTATGAGTCATCGAGGCCGCAACAATATCAACCTCACCGGCCGCCAGCTTTGGAATCCGGGTAGCCGAGGTAACCTGTACAAATTCAACCTCTACTTCCCACTCCGCGGCTATGGCCTCGATCAGATCGATATCAAAACCAACTACCTGACCCTCTTCGTCAAGAAAGCCAAACGGTTTGAAATCATATTTTACTCCCGCGACCAGCTTTCCTCGGTCGCGAATTTGCTGAATCACCGAGGTTGAGGTGATCCCCGCTTGCTGAGCCAACGCGGTTTGAACTGATCCGGAGAGGCTGCTCACGATGCTCACGATTAGTAAGGCGAATACTAAATTGATCCGGTTGATTACTCTGTTTTTCATCGGTTAGATTCCTTTTTTTTGAGGGTTATACTAAGTTCAATAAATCCTTAAATTATCGCGATGGCGGGAAGGTTGAAGAGACACAGCGAAACCCCAGATTTGAGTCGAAACTTTCCGGCAAATAATCTTTACGCGTTGTCGTTTTTAGAGTCAAAGTTTCTTCATTCCAGGCACCACCCCGCAGAACTTTAGTGACTCCTGTAGGGGGACCCAGGGGGTTTCGATCCGGCGCGGTGGTGTAATAATCTCGCTGATACCAGTCAGCGACCCATTCTCGCACATTACCGGCCATATCATGAACACCGTAGTAACTCACGCCTTCCGGATAAGATCCGACCGGCAGAACATCTTGAACCGCATATTGATAATTTGCCAGCTCCGTAGTCGGCTCCGCGCCACCCCAGGGATAGATAGATCCATTCGGTCCGCGGGCCGCTTTTTCCCATTCAGCTTCAGTCGGCAGTCGCTTACCGGCAAATTCACAATAAGCTTGAGCGTCACCCCAGGTGATCCAAACAATAGGGTGGTTGCCAAAATCGGAGTTAGCATAATATTCGGCGAAGTTTACCGAACGGGTAAGTCTGGGCAAGTCACAGCGAGCCGCCCGAACGCACTGCTCATAAAGACGATTCGTGACTTCAAATTGATCAATGTAAAACTCGTCAAGGTAAATCGTATTCTGGGGCACTTCATTGGGGAACCCATCACTGCTGCCTCGAATAAATTCACCGGCCTCAATCCGCAGCATCGGGACCATATTCACATCGAGATAACCTTCACCCGGCCAGATTTCGAGGTCATAAGGCGTATCAGCGCCAAACCACTTTTCGTAAAGCCGGTCATAGGTCCCGTCCTTTTTCATCTCTTGAAGGGTGAAATTGACCAGATCCTGAAATCGATCGTCATAATTGGGGAGGCCAAGACCATAAGGTTCCTGCGTAAATCGATCACCAACCACCTCCAATTCAGGATTATCTTGAGCAAATTGTGAGAGGGCGACGCTATCGGTCGTTAAAGCATCAACCTGGCCTTGCGTCAGCGCTGTTAAGGCTTGGGGGTATTCACCAAACGGTAACACATCTATATTTATTCCAGCAGCCTGGGCCCGCTCCTGTATTTGGTCGATCGAGGTGGAGCCCTGTATCGCGGCCACGGATTTATCAGCCAAATCCTCAATACCTTCAATATCAGAATTACGCCGCACCAACAGGCTTTGCCCATCTAAGAAATAAGTCTGGCTGAAGTCGATGGTTTCGTCTCGCTCTTTTTTGTGCGTCATCGAGGCCGCGAC
>JBFGLD010000699.1:0-4184 GCA_041576335.1 Anaerolineae bacterium
CCGGCATCCGGACAGGCTTAGCTGACATTTTGGAGGCTGAGGGATTTGTCGTTGCTACAGCCTCTAGTGGCAAAGAAGCGATCAACGAGCACAAAAAAGAGAATTATGATGTGGTGTTAATGGACGTCCGTATGCCGGACATCAGCGGAATTGAAGTTTATCGACGCATCTATCGTCATTCAACGGTGACCCGGGTTATTATGATGAGTGCCTATCCGGCTAAAGACCTGGAACGAGAAATCTTGCTCGAAGGGGCGAGCGTTGTGGCCTTCCTACAAAAGCCGCTTGATGTGGAATTGATGCTGAGACTGATCCGACGAACCGGCCAACCCCCTACGGCGATTGGCAATGACTATTCACAATAGCCAGGAGAAACCGATGGTTGATGTCAAAACCACTTCCAATGCGAATCCCATCTTGATCATCGATGACGACATAGCCCAACTCAAAACCTTGGCGGACATTCTTGAAACGGAGGAGCTCCAGCCAATTTGCTGCCAGACGGGCCAAGAGGCGCTGCAGATTTCCCGGCAACAGAAGATTAACGTCAGCATCTTAGATCTGCGCCTACCCGACATCGACGGTTTGGAATTATTAAAACAGTTAAAAGCGCACAATCCGGACATTAAGGTCATCATTAACACGGCCTATGCCTCCCTGGAGTCGGCCATGGAAGCTATCAACGAAGAGGCTTTTGCCTATGTCAGAAAGATGGGCGATGTTGACGAGTTGTTGGCCTATGTTCATCGGGCTTTCCGGGTGCATTTGGCCCAATATAGTGAAGTTTTGGAAAAAGAAGTTGAGAAGCGAACCAAGGAGCTCTTAAACACTAATGAACAACTCCGGCAGGAAATCGCTGTACGGAAGCGGGTGGAGGCCGAGCTGAAGGCATATCGTGAACACTTGGAACAGAGGGTTCAGGAGCGCACCGCTGAGCTGGAAGTTGCCATCAGCACGGCTACCCATGCCCGAGACAAAATTGATGCCATTCTGCATTCGGTTGCAGACGGCTTGATTGTAACAGACTTAGCAAATAAAGTTATCTTGGCCAACCCGGCCGCCGAGGCGCTCCTTGGCTTTCGACAAGAAGAGATGGTAGAGCGGGAAATTGGCTTGGGTATTAAAGATGATCGCTTGCGAGAAATTGTACGAGATACGCTCAACCGTCAGAAAAGTGGGTATGAGATCGATATCGAGCTTGAAGACCCCAGGGACCACCGGCAAAAAGTGATGCGAGCCCGGACTGCCCTGGTCGATGATTTCCGGAGCCAGCCGCTGGGCACGGTCACGATCATTCAAGATGTGACCCGCCTGCGTGAGGTTGACCGGTTAAAGACGGAGTTTCTTTCGACCGTGGCCCACGAATTGAAAACTCCGTTGACCTCCGTTCAAGGTTTCAGCGAAATCTTATTGACCCGCCGCTTAGACGAAGCTCGGCGTCAACGTTATTTACAGATGATTAACCGCCAGGCGACCCATTTGTCCGAGATCATAAACGACCTATTGAGCATCTCCCGCCTGGAAGCCAGGCGTGGTTTAGAAATAAAGCCAAAGCTAATGACTATGGGAGCGATGCTGGATGAGGTACTGGTACCCTTCATCGAAACAGTCACTAATCATAAGATTAAGGTAAAGGCAGGGCAGGATTTGCCAGCGGTGATGGCGGATCCGTTCCGCTTAAGCCAAGTATGCCGAAATTTGATGTCAAACGCCATCAAATATTCGCCCCAGGGCGGCACGATTACAGTTCGGGCTCAGGTTTGCCAGGATTACCTGGAAATCAGCGTGGAAGACGAGGGCATTGGGATGTCGCCGGAGCAGCAAGCCCATCTGTTTGAAAAATTCTATCGGGCATACGAGTCGAATACGAGTATGAGTGGTACCGGATTGGGACTGGCTATCTGCAAATTGATCGTCGGTTTGCATGGCGGCCAAATCTGGGTCGAAAGTGAACTCAACGTTGGAACAACTGTCTACTTCACGCTGCCGTTAGCGACAGAGTATGCAATTGATTTCGTTGAATAACCGGTCTCATTCGAACGATGGCGGTATTTAGGATCACCGGCGGAGCCACACTCGATACTGTCGTGGGCGCACCCGGGTTACGAGTTACCGGGGCCCAACTGACGGTGCTACACCTTGCGAGCTCCGCCAGACCGCCGAGGTCTCACCCGTCCTGGCCGGGCCAGGGGAGACCTTTGCGGTCTTCAAGCAAGAAACTTATGTTCTCGAGAAGCAGACCATTGTAGGAAATTTAGATGCAAAATGATACCAGATCCAAAAACCAGCTCCTGATGGAGTTGGAAGCTCGGATGCCTCATAGGCTAGCGGTCGAGGACGACGACGCCGGACGGGCATTGCCGGCACAAGGAACTGACCGGCCTATAGAAGAGGGAAAAACAGCTGATTTCACCGGGCGGGAGGTATCCTGCCGGGCGTTGGGTATTTTGTTTCAAGAGCTTCGGAAGAAGGAACTAGCCCCGGAGTCTCTGACGGCCGGAGTCCGCTACCCGCTAAAACATCTGCTCAACAAACATGAGCGGATCGATTGGGCTAGCTACCGCGCGCTGATGGCCAACGCCAGTCATATTTGGAGCGATGAGGAGTTGGTGACCATAGGCGGTATGTTTATGAAATCGGCATGGGCCAAACCGATCACGGTGGTCGGCAGGCTGCTCTATACGGCGAACGACTTCTACAAATGGGCCGCACGACCGGGCCCAATTAATACCCGAGATTTCAGTTGTATCGAGCCGTCACTCCGGGAATTCGAGTCGGCTCACCTGGAATTAAGTATCACCATGCACAGCGGCTACGAACCGTGTCGAGAGTTTTTTCTCATAACCAAGGGCGTGCTGGTCGCCATCCCGCAAGCGCTTGGGTTGGCACCTGCCACCGTGCAGATGACGGCAATCGAAAATGGGGTCCGCTATGCCATTCAGGTACCGGCAGGTGGCGGCGTACTGGCTTGGCTTCGCAGAGCTGTCACCTGGCCCTTCACTGCTCGAACGGCGGCGCGGGAACTCCAAGAGGCGCACGAAGTTTTGCAGCTTCGATACTTGGAGCTTGAAGCAGAGATTATCGAGCGCAAGCAGGTGGAAGAGGAACTTCAGCAGTATCGCAGCCACCTTGAGGTCTTGGTAGCCAAACGCACGGAGGGCTTAAAACAAACCAATCACCAATTACAGCTGGAGATCACCGAGCGTTTGCGAGCCGAGGAAGCGCTGCAGGAGAGTGAGGAACTCTTGAACAGTATCCTCGAAACGATTAGCGACGGTATACTTGTCTTGGATCGTGATTTTCATTACACCTTTTGGAACCGGGCTATGGAAAGAATCTCCAAAACGCCCCGAAATCAGGTTCTGGTTCGGAAAAAACCCTGGGAGATTTTCCCTCACTTGGCCGAGCGGGGCGTGGATAAACTGATGCAGCGGGCCATGCGAGACGAAACGGTGTCGCGAACTGATATCCCATTTTGGTTAGCAGATGGGACCAGCGGATATACCTCAGAAACGTTCTTGCCGTTAAAGACCCCTTCTGGCGAAATTCGGGGAGTCGTCGGAGTGGTACACGACACGACCGTGCGCAAGCAGGCTGAGGATGAATTACGGCAACATCGCGACCATCTTGAGGCCCTGGTGGCAGCGCGCACCGGTGAGTTGGCCCAGGCCAATGAACAATTTCAGCAGGAAATCATTGAACGCAGGCAGGCAGAGGCAGCTTTGCAAGACAGTGAAGAGAAATACCGCCTGCTTTTTTCGACTGAACTGGATGCAATTGTCCTTGTTGATAGTGAGTCGCGGCAGATCATCGATGTCAATGAGTCTGCCCTGCGGCTTTATGGATATAACCGGGCAGAAATGCTCAGTTTGACTGGCCTTGACCTATCTGCAGAGCCGGAGCATTCAGCGCAAAACATCAGCCGGGTAGTCGGCCTGCCCACCGACCGGACCCATCTTCATTACAGCAACCATATTAAGAAAGACGGCACTGTCTTTCCGGTGGAGATCTCGGCGGGTAGTTTTGTACTGCGAGACCGCAAGCTAGTTTACGCGGTGTTCCGCGATATTACTGCGCGTAAGCGAGCGGAACAAGCCCTACACACCTACTCTGAGCGGTTGGAAGAGCTGGTTGAAGCGCGTACAAGCGAACTTAAAGCGGCTCAAGAGCGCCTGATCCGCCAA
>JBFGLD010000700.1:0-4183 GCA_041576335.1 Anaerolineae bacterium
CAAGTATGATCAGGCTGGACAAAATGATAACCGGCAATAAGGGGTAGGCCTGCGTGATACTATTAGGTCGGGCCTGTCCTAAAAGCGGCTGGCGCTGGTCGGCTTGGCCGGCCATAATGGTGCCGGCAGCAACAGCAAGTAGAGGCGCGACTACAACCAGCAAACGCCATGGAAACTGGGCAAAGCTGGATAAGGGTAACAAAGACCAGACCGGACGTGATATAGGCACCGTCAGAAAGAGGATGATAAGCACCATACCTTGGAAGAAGTAGAGCGTGCGACGCTGAAATGAGCCGGTCAATCGGGGCACGATCATAAATGAGATAATAAATAGAATCACCGCCGCCACACCAATTTGAAATCCTGTTTCATCATCCGGTCCGGGCATGCTGGAGCCAAACCCCCACCGTGGCGAAAACAACTGAAAAACCTCAACGAAATCATCGCCAAAGGCAAACCGCCCGCCTATCCATTGATCAACGCGGACAAAGCGATATTCCAAGAATGCGGGCAGCCAAAAGATAGCGCTCAGCCCCAGGCCTAAAAGCAGGGCAAACAGAGGCGGTAGTCCCGACACAACAGCAGCCAGGTAGCGGTTACCTGAAACAGGATAATGAAAACGTGATACGGACATTCTGACCGAAGAGGTTTTATTAGAATAATCCACTGCTCCCCACAGCCCCCAGGCAAGCATGTAAACCACATATAAGCCCAAAATTGGGGTAAAAATCAGGGCGAGAAGGTTACTGGTAAACATTAATGCGGCATAAGCAGCAGCGGTCCAGAGAATCGACCGTAAACGCGGCCTGAACATAAGCTCGTAAAAACCCCATAACGTCAGCGGTACAAACACAAACCCAACCGACTCGGCCAGAGCGGCTCGAACGTACAAATCAAACAGATGGTAAGGAACATAGACATAAGTCAAAGCGGCAATCAATCCGCTCTGCGACCCTAACAAACGTCGTACAAATAAATACATGGTAAGCCCGGAAAGCAGGGTCGACAATCCAAACACGACCTTAACCGCCGTCACAATGTCCAGGCCCAGCCAAAGAAACGCCTCGCCCACGTACGAAGAGAGCGGACCGTATATGTTGAAAAAAGGGTACCCGTAACCAAAAGCGAAATCAGGAGCCCAGCGCGGATACCATACCCCGTCTTGAATAGCTTTGTTGAACTGATATAAAAAATAGACGGAGTGGCGTGCATCGTGTGCTCCCCAGAAGTAGCCCGGCTGTAACAGGGGACCGATAGCCGGGACAGACAGGAGCAGCGTTAGCCACAGGTAAAGGTCTATTTTTAGATCAGTATGTGGAAGTTGGAGATTGCCTGCCCTGGCAGGAAGACCGGGAAACATTTGAGATGGTCTGTCCCGGTCGGTGGACCGGGGCAGACCGGAGGCTGGAGGCACCGGCTGGTTGGCTTTTAATTTCGGTGAAGACGGTGCTGAATCTTGAATAAAGTTTTCGGGTTCAGATGCCTTCTCACTCATCTCTGGTTTTTGGTTGCCAGTTCTTGACGCGTTACTCAACTGAAAGGATCACCCTCCCTTCAGGGTCGGCAGGCACAATCAACCGCGCCATAGTGGTTTCATCATACAGGCCTACAAAAATTTGATAGGGACCCGGCGGGGCCGCCTCAGGAAATAGGATTGGATAGCTGTCTTTAATAATTTCACCTGGAATCCATCGTGAAGTCGGATAGTCACCTGACCGGGGTTGGCCGTCAAACTGAGCTATGAGGTTATTGTTTGAATCAACCAGATGAACAAAAACTTTTAGATCGCGAGAAAACGATCGTAGCGGCTGCCAAATCACGTTAAGCATGAGGGTGTCGTCAGGATTTAAGGATCCGTGAACCGCCAGTGGAATGGTCGTTACCCCCCGCTCCAGACCGGCCGTTTGGCCACTGGTTATGACTGAAAAATTATGGGCAAGTAGGGTTAGTTCGGCCTCACCCAATTGAGCTTGCGGAGCAGCAGCGTATTGATCGATCCCGATAAATTGTGGCTCGAGATAGCTATAACTACTTAACACAACAAACAGAATAATGCTTGCATAAAAAGGCAGTCGTACGAGTTGTTCGTCAAGCCACAAGGCCGCACCGGCTAATACGGCCAAACAGAAACCAGCCAGGCCCATTAACTGCCACGGATAAGTCAGCGTGTCTGACAGGGTATAGCCCGCTGGAATGGGAAGACGCCAAACAAAGGCGGCCAGGCCCAGTTGAAGCAAGCTAAAAATTAAGGCAAAAGCCAAAAAACAGATTAATCGCCGGTCAGTTCGACTCACCGGCCGAATTTCTAAGTTTAATGACTGCCACAAAATGATTGTCAGCAGAGTTAAGCCAACGCCGGCCAAACCTAACTGGAGCGAGAGCCCATCATTCCAGCCGGCCCGACTAAGTCCAAAGCCCCAATAGGCTGAGAACAACTGGGCCGGGTACAAAAAGTGATCGACGAAGATAACTGGAGCATCCGCCGAGAATCGGGACACGAGCAGACCACATGATAAGGCGGCCACCACCCCGATTATCGCCGCCACAGTGGCCAGCAGCGCCTGCCGCCTGTACACCACTAAGGTTAGAGCGGTAATGAAGCCAAAAGCCCATAACGTTAGTCCTAACTGGCTCATGCCCAACAGAAACCAACAAACAGCTGTCGCCGGCACAATTAAGAGCCTGGGCCAGGTATCAAGATGGGTGGCGGCCAGGATGGCCCAAGGAAGTAGTCCTAAAAACAAGGCTTCGCCCCAGGCACCCCGCACGTAAACGGCTGCAATTTGATAGGGTAGATAAGTGTAAACTAAGGCCGCCACCAGCGCACCGGGTCTACCGAACCAGCTTTTCAGCCACAGGTACGTCCCAACACTGCCCAAAAGCCAGCCAATGCCGATTACAGTTTTGACGGCCGTAAACGGCGGTAGGGGTAACAGTGCCGCCAAGTAGAATGGCAGCAAACCGGTGCTTCGCAGCGGATCAAAGTTGGTGGCGATATGCGGCGTCCAGCCCAGAGAACCCAAATTTGCCCGCAAATCTACCACATTCCATACGGGCACAAAACCACTATGAGCCTGAAAATAGCCGGGATAAAAGAGCGGGGCAATGACGAACACGGGTAAAAGCAGAGCCAGGATAAGCTGAGTTTTGGCCAATGAAGCCACGAAAAGCTCTGATACGGGCGTGGCGGAAGCTTGGGAAAATGGTGACATTTGCTGGCCAGTCCGGAAACTGGGAGAGGTGGAGGTCTGTTTTAGATGACCCATGCTGTTATCCTTGGCGGCTACCAATCCTTCACCGGTTCTGGGTAAACCATCGTAACACGTCGTTGTTTAACCACCTACTCAAAGGATCACGCATTGGGCTGTTGACCGTCCAGGCCCAGGTCAGCCGCATGGGCCTGCATGGCCTCTAAAACAATTCTAATATGCTCCGCCAGGTCCATCTGCAGAGCCGCGGCGCCAGCTTCGATTTCTTCGCGGTTGACTCCGGGGGCAAAGGCCTTGGCTTTCCACTTTTTACGCACCGATTTTAGCTTGACGTCCCGAATATCTTTGGACGGACGTACCAAAGCCACGGCCGCAATTAAACCGGTCAACTCATCCACCGCAAAAAGTGTGTGCTCCAGCAGCGACTGCCGCGCAATGCTGGTAACTTCGGTAGCGTGTGAAAGAATAGCCCGCACGATTTCCTCGTCAACACCCTGCTGGCGTAGAATAGGGGTGCCGGTATTGGGATGTCCATTTTTAGCCACGTCGGGATACCGTTCATAATCGAAATCGTGCAGCAGACCAACCATGCCCCATTTTTCTTCATCTTCGCCAAAGTATCGGGCGTAAGCCCGCATAGCTGCCTCTACTGAGAGCATATGGCGTCGGAGTTGGGGGCTTTGGGTATACTCACATACCAACTCCCAAGCTTGCTGTCGATTCATCAGAAAAGTCCTCTTACAATTCGACTCAACATCAATCCCTTGCCCAATCAATATGTTTTACCACGTTTGGGTTCGCCTTGTCCATGTAGACAATACCCCGCTCAAATACCTGCAGTTGATATTCTGCACCCTGATGCCGCAGCGGAAACTCGGCTGACAAAAATTCGCCCAGATTTTTGGACCGGGCGTATTGATAGAGCCGGGAGAGCCGATTGATTGGAATAACATATTGGCGCGCCGCAGCCATAA
>JBFGLD010000701.1:0-4176 GCA_041576335.1 Anaerolineae bacterium
AGCGGGTGCTCAAGCCCCACGAGGTGGTCCAACAGTATTGCAGGGTGTTGTTGGTGTCGAGGTATTTAATGTCAAAAGCTTTGGCAAAATTCTGGCCCAGGTTATGTGACGTGCCGGCCTGCAGAGCGCGACCGTCACCCATCATGGCCTCGATCGTCAAAGTTCGATCGGCCCCGGCAAAGCGTTCCAGAATCGATTTTTCGCCGGGGATAACCGGCACCGCTGCCTCATTGACGGAGAAATCGGTATAGGCGTCCAGCATTTGCTGCGTTTCGAATTCAGCTTCGTCCAACGTGGCGTGGGCTGTGTGTCCCTCTTGCCAGTAGAATTCCGAAGTGCGCAGAAACAGCTTGGTGCGCATCTCCCAACGGACGACGCTGTTCCAAAGGTTAATTAGTATCGGCAAATCGCGGTAGCTGTTGATCCATTTGGCAAAGGCGTGGCCAATAAGTGTTTCGGATGTCGGCCTGACCACCAGGGGCTCTTCCAACTTCTGACCGCCGCCGTGCGTGACCACGGCCAACTGCGGCGAGAAACCTTCGACGTGTTTGGATTCGCGCTCCAAAAAACTGTAAGGAATAAACATAGGAAAGGCAGCATTCATGTGGCCCGTCGCTTTGAAGCGCCGGTCAAGAGCCTGTTGGATGTTTTCCCACAGGGCCCAGCCGTAGGGCTTGACGATCATCGTGCCGCGGACCGGACCATAGTCGGCCAGATCGGCTTTGAGCACCAGCGTATTATACCACTCATTATAGTCTTCACTGCGCGAAACAAGTCTATCAGACATTGATCTATCCCCTTACGCTTTTGGTAGGACCGCACTTAATCGTGGTTGGTCGAATCCCGCCCTTCGCTAATGATTGAAATCATCAGCTGCTATAAAACGGGCGTTCTTAACGCCCTAAATCGGCGCATTTTAACCTGTTTCTAACAGGTTTTGCGCAGCAGCGGGGCGTTTCAACGCCTCGCCCAAAGGCGCAAATAAGTAACCACGATTTTAGCAGATGACCCCTACCCGCAGGGCACGGGCACCGACCGACGGCTGGCAGTCGTTAGAGATCACTAGTTTTTCGTTTGTCGCCGTCTACCGTCATCCGTCGTTTCAAAAAGCTGGCAACCGACCCATGAATTATCCGCCCTGATTGATAAAATCCACAAGGTGATCCGACGACATAATCTGCCGGTCATCCTCGTGGCGAAGTTTTACCTCAACCCCGCCATTTTTCAAGCTGCGTTGGCTAATGGTGACCCGCCGGGGAATACCGATCAGATCAGCATCGGCAAATTTTACGCCGGGGCTCTCTTTGCGGTCGTCATACAACACCTCGAGACCCGCGTGCTGCAGCTGCCGGTAGAGTTCCTCGGCCTGGCGACCAACCTCGTCATCCGCTTGTTTGGCGAGTGAAACCAGGTGGATATCAAACGGGGCCACCGACTCGGGCCAGATAATGCCGTAGCCGTCGTGATGCTGCTCAACGATGGCTGCCATAAGCCGGCCTACGCCAATGCCGTAGCTGCCCATTACCGGCGTCTGGGCCCTGCCGTTTTCGTCAAGAAAGGTCACGCCCATAGCTTGGCTATACTTCTGACCCAGCTTAAAGCAGTGCCCCACTTCTATCCCGCGATGCAGAGTCAGGCTGGCCTCACTGCCAAGGCATTTGTCACCGGCCCGGGCCAGGGCAATATCGGCCACGATATCCGGCTCGTAATCTCGATAGGCGTTACAATTTTTTAAGTGATACTCCACTTTGTTAGCGCCGCCGACGAGGTTTGGAAAGTTCACAACAGAGTCATCCGCTACCACCACAAGTTTTCGACCATGGCCTAAATACTTTTGGAGCCCGATGGGCGTGGCGTAGCCGGGCACGGCGCCAACAGCCTCAATCTCCTCCTCGAGGGCGGGCCGGAAGGGGAGCCCGCCCAAGGCATTCGATAGTTTGCTTTCGTTGACCGGCAAGTCACCGCGAATAAGGGCAAATATAAAGTCGTAAGGCTCTTTCTCGAGCACGTAGAATACGGCTTTGACGGTCCGCGTTTGCGGCACGCCCAAATAATCGGCTACCTGGGCGATAGTTTTACAGTTTGGGGTATAAACCTCTTCAAGCGCCAGGGGTTCTTCCGTGGGGGAGGCACCCTTGTAAAACTCCGCCCGCTCCGCGTTGGCAGCATACGTTCCGTCGCTGCTAATAAAAATGGTGTCTTCCCCATTTTCGCTCAAAACCATATACTCGTGAGATGTATTTCCTCCCATCATCCCCGCATCGGCTTCAACCTCGACGACTTCTAAATCACAGGCGGCATAGATATTTCGATAGGCCTGAACCATGTTAGGATAGAAGCGGTCGATATCGGCCTGGTCGGCGTGGACCGAATAGGCATCCTTCATTATAAACTCACGTGCCCGAATCAGACCTCCTCGCGGACGCGGCTCGTCGCGTACCTTGGTTTGGATATGATAGACCAAGATTGGAACCTGCTTGTAAGACTCCAGTTCGCTTTTGAGGATGTGGGTTAAAGCCTCCTCGTGGGTCATGGCCAGAGTCATGTCGCGCTGATTGCGGTCTTTCCAGCGGGCCAGTTCTGGCCCGACCGCGTCCCAGCGACCGGTTTCCTTCCAAATTTCGGCCGGATTGATCACCGGCATAGCCATTTCCTGGCAGCCAAGGGCCTTCATCTCGCGCCGAAAAATGTCCATAATTTTTGTCGAAACCCGCCAGCCCAGCGGCATTTGGGTATAAACGCCGGCCGCTAGCGGCTTGATAAAGCCGGCACGTTGGAGCAAACGGTGGCTTACTATCTCGGCGTCAGCCGGATCGTCCCGCAAAGTGCGACCAAACAATCTTGAATAACGCATTTAAAACAATACCTCTGTAACAAAAATGCCGCCCTCACAAGCGGCGTGACAAGTCGTATAGAGTTGAGGGCAGTATAACATAAGCAGGAAGGGGTGTCAACGCGAGTTATGCTATCGCGTGCGTTTCAAATTGGGGGCGAATTTCAGCCTCACACGGCGTTCGGCGCTAATCTGCCCCCAGACCGAGATGCACCCTACGATATCAGTCGGGCCGGACTGAACGGCTGCCCGATCACCGGCATGTACACTTTTGTGTTGGGTGCGTGGGCCTGGACGATGGCTTCAAAATCGGACAAATCAATTGTTTTGCTTAAGGAGGGATAATAATCATCCCAGTGATGTGGAATCACAATCTTGGGTTTTAGGATAGAGGTTAAACGTACTGAATTACTGTATTTGGTTGGCCTGCTTTCCACCGGCAGCAGCGCAATATCCGGCTGCAAGTGGCCAATTTCCCCATCTACCCAACCTGCACTCCCAAAATGGATCATCGAGTAAGCGTTGGTGCGAAACAGATAGGCTACAATGCCTCCCAGCGGCCACTGCTGGTCTAAGGTCTGAATTTCCGGGAAAATAGCGGGATTGCGGATAAGCGCTCGCAAACTGGGCGACGCATCGAGTTGATTGACTCGCCCGGGGATAGCTGTCCAACTTAAACTACCCACCCGTTTCACTTTTTTCAGCTTAATGGGTTGAAGTGAGTGAGTCGACACACCCAATTCTGCCAGCTTTTGCTCAACCGGAGTTGGTGCATGCACCAGGGCTCCGGTTTGTTCAACCAGGGCCGGGGTGTCCAGGGCATGGTCGAACCGGCCGTGAGTTAAGAAAATTTCGTCGACGGGAAACAGATCGGTTAGCTGAATCGGGAGCACCGGCCTGGCCTCTTTAGGGCGAGAAAGAAATGGATCAATTAGGAAGATAGCGCCCTCAGCGGTTTCCACGCGAAATCCAGCGGTGCCGAGCCAGGTGAGAAGCAAAGTCTTTATCCTCTGTTAACCCAATTTTTGGATAGGGTTGAGCTTGTTGATGCGGTATGACTGCGGCAAAGTGAGCGGCCTGTTAGAACTTGGAGATGGTTCACGATTTGGCTGATACTTTCATGCGAGTCGATTTGAGTTTAATAGCATGATACTGATCGATAGGCCAGGTGTCAACATAGTTTTGAAAGTTTGATAGTTGCGCTTGTTGTCAGGCCTATGTTGGCTGTGGTACAATGATTGGCGCTAAGCTGTGATCTTACGACACAAGAATAACGTTGAAAGTTGAACTGGAGCGATCAGGGTGAGTATTAAGATATTACCAGCTGACGTGGCAGCCAAAAT